>JAHEHB010000188.1 GCA_024644775.1 Deltaproteobacteria bacterium | reverse complement strand
GGGGAAATCACGCTTCATCTGGGTGCCACAGCCGCCTCACCAAAAGTACAGGATGCGTTTGCATTTGCGTATCCTTTTATGGAGGCGGCCGGGGATGTTATCATGGCGTGGATGCTTCTTTGGCGGGCGACCGTGGCTGCAAAGGCAATAAAAAACGAACCCAAGAAAAAAGATGTGGCGTTCTATGAGGGCCAGCTGAAAAACGCCGAATTTTTCACACAGGTGATTCTGCCGGTCACCTTCGGTAAAATGGAGGCGATCGCAAAAACCAATAGCGCCGTAATGGAAATATCAGAGGATTCCTTTGGAGGTTAATTTAATTATATTAATAGGTTAATTAATTTTAATTCATTTAAAACTTAAAATATTTTAATTCAAGTTTTGCGCTCCGTGGCACAAAAAAGATATATTTACTTAGTGTCTCTGTGCCTTTGTGGCCAATTTTTTTATTTAATTGATCCACCGTAGGCGGACCTCCGCCGGATCATTTTAGCTCACTTAGCTCTCTGTCTTCTGACCTCTGCCCTCTGCCCTCTGTCCTTTGCTCTCTGTCTCCTGTCTTCTTCTTTCAAGTCTTTGCGGAGGATCTTTCCCACATTGGTTTTGGGAAGATCTTCTTTGAATTCTATCTCAGTGGGAAGCTTGTATTTGGATAGTTGAGTGCGGCAATAAACCATCAGTTCTTCGGCGGTTGCGGTTTCGCCCTCCTTTAAGACAACAAATACCTTTACCGCTTCGCCCCAGCGTTCGTGGGGAACACCGATACAACAGGCTTCTTTTATTTTCGGATGTTCGTATAATACTTCTTCTACGTCTCTAGGATAAATATTATAACCGCCCGATATAATGATGTCTTTTTTTCTATCGACGATATAGAAATATCCCTCCTCATCCATCTTGGCGATGTCTCCGGTGTATAACCATCCATTCCTGAGTGTGGCAGCGGTCTCTTGCGGCATGTTCCAATATTCCTTCATGACCTGGGGGCCTTTTATTACCAATTCACCGGTTTCGCCCACGGGAACATCCTTTTTTCCATCTTCTAAATCGACGATACGGCAGTGGGTATTCGAAATGGGCACCCCGATACTGCCAACTTTTCGTTTCCCACCGCCAAACGGATTAATGTGTGTCACCGGTGTTGCCTCTGTTAAACCGTATCCTTCTACGATGACAGCCCCGGTTTTTTCTTCAAAAGCCCGGATAACGTCCACCGGTAACGGCGCACTGCCGGAAAAACATCCCTTTATCGATGTCAAATCCGTTTTCTCAATATCCGAATGGTTCAGTATTCCGATGAACATAGTCGGTACCAGCGGGGCAATCGTCGGTTTATATTTACGAATCGCGTCGAGCAGCGCATTCGGCTGAGGTTTTGGAACCAAAATGTTTACCCATCCCATAAACACGGAAAATAACATGGCAGCGGATAGCCCGAAAACATGGAAAAATGGTAACGCACCCAACATGACTTCCGATCCCAATTCAAATCCCGGAAACCATAGGGTAATTTGCTGGACCTGTTTGCTAAGATTTCCATGGGTCAGAATAACCCCTTTAGAAATCCCGGTGGTACCGCCCGTATACTGATACATGGCAACATCGTCAAAAGAAAGCGCCGCTTTCGGTCGACTCGGGTATTCAGAAGACAACACATTTTTCCATCGGTATACATCCCCTGAAGATTTCACCGATGCGGCCAGCTTTTTAGGCCGAGCAAAAAATTTAAACAACACCTTTTGGGGAAAGGGGAGGTAGTCCCCAATTGAAGTATAAACAATCTGCCGGATGTGGGTCTTTGCTCTTAGATCGATCATTCGATTCGCAAGCAGATCCAAGGTGATCAGCGCTTTCGCGCCGGAATCATTAAACTGACGTTCAAGTTCCCGATCCGTGTAGAGGGGATTATTCATCACGACGATGGCGCCGATTTTCAGAATCGAAAAATAACTCACGACACAGGGTATAAGATTTGGCAGAAGAATGGCGACCCGGTCCCCCTGCTTGATACCGAAATCGTCCAAACAGGCGGCAAAACGATCCACCATATTTTTTAATTCGAGATACGATAATCGATATCCTTGAAACAGCAATGCCGTATTGTCCGGAAACCGGTTGGCAATTCTCTCCAACTGATCCGGAAGACAAATTTCCTCAAATTCGATAGTTTCTGGAACCCCCCCATGGTAGTGATCCAACCAAGGATGATCCTGATATCGAATCGGTGCTGTCATGGGCTTACCTCTGCAGTTTAGGTTTCTGGTTTTATAGATTAGAATATATCGTGCTCGCTGAACACGCTCATTTTTAACTTGACGGGTAAATCCAGGGTTAATAAACTGAATGAATATTCATTCATCTGATACCGTCTTTATGGTTGGTATACCAACAAACACTAGCGGTGAAATTATTCTCCATGGGTCTCGGTAACACGTTTATTCCAGCCATGAAAACACAAAGACAGGAAAAAAAACTATTTACTTTGTGTTTTTGCGCCTTTGTGATAAATCCTTTTTGGCATCAATGTCGGGATAGTTTTTACGAATACCTGAGTTGAACGGTTGTCGATTTAGGTAATATAAAATAGAAGGAGTATATAATAAAGTAAAAAAATGGAAACTGTGCTCATCTCCCCCGCAAAGGCAACTGTTATTGGGATTCCCACCATCGTTTTTTCAATTCTTATCCCGCTCGTCGGACTTGGCATCTTCCTATTTATCATTCGTAAACGGCTTGCACCTTTGCAAAAAGCAGCATCCGATCCCCGTGACGATCGCATATTAGAACGCATTGTTAACACCTATCTCCTTCCCCATCATCGCATGCCCCGGTATCTGCTCGTAAGCGTTATACACATCACCATCATGACTGGTTTTATCATCATTGCGTTGCGCTGGATTACCCTGCCGTTGCTTGGAATATGGGACGGCTTTGCCTTGCCGGGCTTGGGAGGTGTGTTGGGATCTATCTATACATTTGTGAAAGATCCTGTCGCCACATTTGTTCTTCTTGCCGCCGTATTTGCCCTATTACGGAGAATCTTTTTTAAGCCTAAACGCTATACCGTACCTGACCGGTATGGTAAAGATCGTTCCTGGGAGACGCTGGTAGCGCTTTCGCTGGTAACGGGGTTGATGCTGTCCGATATGTTCTTTCAGGGAAGCCTGGTAGCGGCTCAAACTCAGAAAGGGTACGACACCCAGCTACTGATCCCAGGAACCGGAATTTGGTTTGTTATCAACCTCTTTTCTGACGCCTCCCCGCACCAGTTGCAAAATATCCATCTCAACGCTTATTACATACACGAATTAATGTTCTTTTCCTTTCTATGTTTTCTACCGTTCGGTCGCTTTTTTCATTTGATCACCGCAATTCCGAATCTATTTTCCATGAAACTCAACAAAGGAACCGTAAAGCCGGTTCAATGGGGCCGTTCCGAAGAGGAGATCGAATCGCTTGAATCCTTTGGTGTCAAAAAATTTGAAGACTTTACGTGGAAACATGTGCTCGATTTTTATTCTTGTGCCGACTGCGGGCGTTGCTCCGATCATTGTCCGGCAAACGCCGTTGGACGCCCCCTGTCTCCACGGTTTATTTCCATAAAATCCCGGGATTATTGCTATCGGGCCTACCCCATCTGGGGAAACAACCAAAACGGCCGGCCACTCATGGGAAACGTGTTGGAAGAAGATGAAATCTGGTCATGCACGACCTGTGGGGCTTGCGAAGAAGAATGTCCTCTCTTGATTGAATATATCGACAAAATCGTGGATGTTCGGCGGGGTATGGTCGATGACGGACTCGTTCCTCAATCTTTGCAAAAACCCCTCCAGGCTCTGGAAAAACGAGGCAATCCCTACGGCAAAATGGAAAAAAAGCGGGCGGACTGGACGGCCGATTTGCCCGAGGAAGATACGGTAAAGCGATTGGACAACGGAAAGGAGACCGCAAGCACACTTTATTTTGTGGACAGTGCGACATCTTATGATGACACGACACAGGAAATTGCGCGGGCAACCGTAAGAATCTTAAATGCCGCTCAAACCGATTTTGGCATTCTAGGTCCGGCGGAAAAAGACAGTGGACATGAGGTGAGACGATTTGGTGAAGAAACACTGTTTTGGCAGTTGAGAGACAGCAATATCGATGCGATTTTAGATTCAGGGGCTAACCACGTTGTTACGGCGGATCCACACGCTTACAATGCCTTAATACACGATTATACCGATATTCCGCCGGTAGAACATATCAGTCAATTTATCGCCACGGCAATTGAAGCGGGAAAAATTCGCTTAAAAAACAATGAACATCCGGATAAGATTTACACCTATCACGATCCCTGTTATCTCGGTCGCCACAATGGAATGTATGACACACCCCGGCAGGTAATCGATGCCATTCCGGGCATTCGACGAGTGGAAATGGTAAAATGCAAGGATCGCTCCTTCTGTTGCGGTGGCGGAGGCTTGATGCTTTACTATGAACCCATTGAAGAGAAACGGATGGGGCAGTTGCGAGTTGAAATGGCGAACGATGCCGGGGCGACGGTCGTTGTCACTGCATGTCCTTTTTGCATGATCAATATTGAAGATGCCATCAAGACCTCCGGGCTGGAGGGAAAAATGGAAGTAATCGACCTTGTTCAACTGGTCGCCCAACACTTAATACCCAACAATTAATCATTGACGTTGAACAAGGCGTTTAAACCTGATAATGAAAAACGTATTATTTTAGCCTAATGAAATAAATAGCCTCAGATGAACACGAATTATTTGCCACAGATTCACACAGAAAAACACAGATATAATTATCCCTATTTGTTGATTTTCCGTTTGTATGATGACTTTGATATGTAGTAGGCTCCATATCCACTAGCGGTGTTAGGTGTTGTTTGTTGCGGTGCAAACGCATTTACCGTCAGTCGTGCCTTTGCGCGATGGATCGGAATGGTTTACGATTGATTATCTTTTTGTTATTTTTGTATTTTTCTGTGTGAGTCTGTGGCTATTTCAAAAAAGCAAAGTATTATGAAAAATTTTATAATTACGGATACCTTGGAGGAAACCTATGGAGATTTTGGTATGTGTAAAACGGGTTCCAGATACCGCGGAAAACGAGATCTCGGTGAACCGGGACGGTTCCGACATCGAACGGGACGACCTGGTATACTCGGTAAACGAATGGGACAATTATGCGGTCGAAGAGGCAATTCAAATTCGCGACAAGGTGGGCGGCTCGGTAACCGTCGTTTCGGTCGGCGATGAAGAAGCAGAAGAGGTACTCCGCCGGGAGATGGCCATGGGTGCAGATAAAGGTCTATTGCTTGCCGACGATGCGTTTCAAGGGTCCGACGGGAAAGGTATCGCAGCCGTACTAAAGGCTGCAGTCGAAAAGGGACAATACGATCTTATCCTCACCGGAGCGCAGGCAGACGACGGCGCCTGCCAAATCGGCGGGATGTTGGCGGCAATGCTGGACTGGCCGTATGCGTCTCTGGTGAATATTATCGACGTCTTGGATGAAAAAAAAATCAAGGCGGGCAGGGAAATCGCCGGCGGAAACCAGGAAATGAATGAGATGGATCTGCCGTGTGTGCTCTCCATTCAGACGGGAATCAATGAGCCGCGTTATGTGGGAATCCGTGGCATTCGAAAAGTGGCATCCATGGAGATTCCGGTTTATGGCGCTGCAGACCTTGGCCTCGACCCGGACGCAGCGGGAGTAGCAGGTGCCAAAGTCAAACGCGTAGACTACTTTGTACCGGAACTGGGCGAAGGCGCAGAAATGCTGGAGGGAAATACCGATGAAATCCTGGACAAACTGATGGAGCATCTAAAATCCAAAGGAGGTATCAAATAATGGCTGACGTGGTATATGCATATGTTATTCATTCAGAAGGCAACGTGGATGATACGTCCCTTGAGATGATTACCGCTGCAAAAAAGATGTTTCCGGATGCCACCGTAACCGCGCTTGTTTTCGGATCCGGCGCTGGGCTTGAATCTGTCTGCAATGAGCTCTGTGCGTCTTATCAAGAAGTCTGGGAAATCGATCACGACGCCCTGTCCTATCCCAATGCGGAAATTATTCGGGGGCTAATGGTTCGCATCCTGCCAAAAAACAGCATCGTATTGCTGCCCCATGAACACTTCGGAATGGACCTCGCTCCTGGGCTATCAATAAAATTGGATGCCGCCTTTCTTCCGGATGCCGTCGATATTTCGGGGGTAGAAGACGGAAAACTGAAGGCGGTGCGGGAGGAACACAGCGGCCAGGTAAGCGCCCATATGAGTTGTGATATATCCGGGGGAGCCGTCATTACGATCCGGCCGGGATCGTTTCAGGCAGATGAAAGCAAAGGACAAAACGGTCAGATCATAGACAAAACAGCCGATGCCACTGCAGGAGACATTCCCGGGGCAAATCGACGCTTTGTCGAGCTGGTGGAAGCAGAGGTGGGCGATGTGGACATCACCAAATCCGATATCCTGATTTCCGTGGGCCGCGGAATCGAGGATGAAGATAATCTGGAAATGGTCTCTGATTTGGCTGAAATCATGGGAGGAGTCGTATCCTGCTCCCGGCCCATTGTGGATGCGAAATGGATGGAAAAGTCACGCCAGGTGGGAACCTCCGGTCAGACCGTAAAACCCAAGGTATATTTGGCACTGGGGATCAGCGGATCTTTCCAACATATGGGCGGGGTTAAAGGCGCTCCGTTTGTAGTTGCCGTCAACAAAAACCCCAAAGCCCCCATATTCCAAGTCGCCGATGTCGGAGTTGTGGCAGACATTTTGGACTTGGTTCCGAAGTTAGCTGAAAAAATAAAAGAAACAAAATGATGAAAAACCTGCTTCCTTCACCCGAGCAGATCACAAAGATACTTGCGGAAATATAATCGAAATTTCAGGAATCATCGGTACCAAAGAATTTGTTTCTGTCAATTATCTCAGATTCAAAGATCACTTTATGTCCAAAAGAGATAAGACCCCTAAGCCGGTAGCGGGTTAGAATGGGATTTTTTCGCTAAAGAGGTTGGCGGATATCTGACGATTGAGATCCAGAATAATTTTTCAAATAATATCAAAATGCCTGACTTCCGGCGATAATGAAGTCTTTTATTAGCAGCCACAGCAGCAATCACATCATTTTGAAATAGTAAAGTACCTGCCCCTATCGCAGCTATGTTTCTGCTGGGCCTAACTGCGCTTTTTAAACGCAACAAACCGAAAGGAGGATCTTATGAAGGTATTTCGAACAAATCTCATCGTTCTGTCGGTGTCTCTTTTTTGTCTTTTTTCCGTCTTCTCACAGGAAGCAACGGCTAAAAAAAAGTTGCGCATCATTAAAGCGAGATACGGCGTTCAGGGCAACTATAGAGATGTTACCGAGCGTGTCCAGAGATATGTTCGGGGAGATTCCATCAATATGCAAGTGACCAATCGCAGTCTCGGCGGTGATCCGGTTCACGGCCAACCGAAGGAACTGAAGGTGGTCTACAAAAAAGACGGCCAACAACACAAGGTTCGCATCCATGAGGGAGACTGGTTTAAGATCTCAGGCTCATCCGGTGATACGGCGGGTTCTCACGCGTGGTATAATATCACTGAAATTCACGTAAAGGGAAAAAACGCACGGGAAATTTCGGTTAATCGAAAGGTTTCTTCTGTGCGCATCACCTGTGTGAACGGCAATGTAATTATCAACACGTTTGTGGTCCGCGAAGGAGGGAAAAAAACCCCGCATCGCGTCGCCTCACACCTGTACGAAAATGATTCCAGAACCCTGAAAATCGGTCACAATGTCGATGTTTCCGGTTTTCGAATCAGTGAGGACGGTCATGGCCGTTACCGGGTTGAAGTAAAACAATAGCTCGCACATTGAAAATTAAGACGGAACAATTAGATAGGTAATTGACCTTTCGGGAGGATCTAAAGGGAATTTTATAGGATTCGAAATTATGCAAGTACAATTCGTTCGTACCTAAGCGTTCGGGGTCGGTGTTGCTGATCACTACCAATGCGCCTCATGACCCGCTCTTAGGATCTTTCTCAGCTGAATTTGCCAACTCTCGCTGCACCAGAGTCTCAAGCCGCTCCAGGGAACCATTCTTCACAAGCCTACCATTGACAAATACGGAAGGAACCATATCCACTCCGGCTTCAACTCCGATCAAAATGTCTCTTCTGACCAGTGCCGAGGTTCTATGATCTTCCAGGTCATCTTCAAATTGCGCCACATCAAGCCCAACTTCGGCAGCAATTTCTATGATCCTTTCATCATTTAATCTGTCGGGTTCATTGAAAAGCCGGTCGTGAAACTCCCAGAACCGACCTTGCATGTAAGCAGCGCTTGCGGCCAGCGCAGTCTCCATCGAGGGTCCATCATCATCCAGGGGGTAGTTTTTAAAGACCAGTTTTACCTTGTCTGGATACCTCTCAAGCACCTGCTCGAGTAGAGGGGAAACCCTCGCACAGTGAGGTCATTGGAAGTCACTAAAAACGACAATCACGACAGGTGCATAAGCTGGCCCTTTGAAAGGGGAGTCGGAAACATCAATGTGACGAATAAACTCGAGTTCGATCAACTGAACCGTCTTGTTTCCCCGGTTGATGAGGAGAAGTGCCTCTTTGCCTGGCCCCACCTTGATTCCAGTCACGTCCGGACCTACTGAAATCCTGTCTATCAGGCCACCGTTTGCAGAATATACAAGGACGTTTCCCCTGTCCGTAAGAACAAATATCCAACCCCCGTCTCGGGAAACTTCAACATCAAGGGGCGATTCATCCATCATAAAAGTCTCTTGAACGACCCATTCCACCGCAACGCTATATAATTTTCGCGAGCTATTGTATAGTGAGTTCTCGTCTTTCGATTCTCTCATACCCACGGCAACAGGTCGACATCCCATTGTAGAAATGACAAACATTAATACATAAAATATATTAAAAATCCACTGGATTCTTTGCATCAAACTTGTTTTCCCTCATCAACCCGATTCATCGAGACCATTTATGGTTTGATCTTTTTTTTTCTTTGGAACCACCTTTGCGTGAGTTTCAGCCGTTTTCAAATTTTACCATCAAAAAACCGGGGTTCCATTAACTCGAAATTATTGAGAATTTACAGATGCGTTAGCGTATTGCAGGCATAATCATGCGTCTAAATTTTTACGATCGGATGGCACGATGGTAATCTCCCCCGGTTTTTTTGACTCCCCAATAGACAAAAAAGGGGCTGCGGTGAACGTCCGCCGATGGTTAAGGGACGGCAGAGCCGCCCCTTGATTTTGTCGGCGACGTTCCTTTCGATATCTAACGCCGCTTGCAGGCATGCCAATTGGTTCCCTTGCCGGTCCAGCTTTTGAGCCTTTTGTACCCGCGGCCGCAGGCCCGGTTGGTGTCGCACTTGACGCACTCGTCGTTTGCCGTGCACCAATCTTGGCAGGCGCGGTGGTTGGCAGCCGAGCGCGATTTTTCGGCGCAGGCGTGCCAGTTCGTGCCCGCGCCGGTCCAGCTCTTTAGCCGCTCGTATCCAACGCCGCAGGCCCGATTGGTGTCGCATTTGACACACTGGCTGCGCGCCGCGCACCAATCTTGACAGGCGCGGTGGTTGGCTGCCGAGCGTGACTTTTCGGCGCATGCGTGCCAGTTGGCCCCCTCTCCGGTCCAGCTTTTCAGGCGCTCATATCCGACGCCACAGGCCCGGTTGGTGTCACATTTGACACAGCGCGGATCCGACGCGCACCATTGCTCGCATTCGATCCTATGATCGCGGCTCGAGCTTTTCCGGCAGGCA
>JAHEHB010000564.1 GCA_024644775.1 Deltaproteobacteria bacterium | reverse complement strand
AATACGGAGCCCTCTTTCTTGTAGCAACCTGTCGAATAAATCCGCGGTTATGCCAAGACCGGCGATATCGAAAAAAACCATATTGGTTTCTGCTGATTCCGCTGCGATCCCATCGATTTTTGCCAAACCTTTCTGCAGCATCTTTGCATTTTCATGATCTTCAGCCAAGCGCTCAATATGATGCTCAAGTGCAAACACCGCTCCCGCTGCGATAATGCCTGCCTGTCGCATGGCGCCGCCAAACTGATGCTTCCACCGCCAGGCTTCCTGAATAAACTCCTTTGATCCGGCCAAGGCGGCTCCCACCGGTGCCCCCAATCCTTTGCTAAAATCGATCCAGACAGAGTCAAAGTTTACCGCATATTCTTTTGCAGATATCCCCGTGGCGGCGACGGCATTGAGTAACCGGGCGCCATCCATGTGTCGATTCAATCCAACTTCCTTTGCAAGTGAACAGACTGTCTGAATTGTTTCCAGCGGCCAAATAGAGCCACCGCCAAGATTGGATGTCTGTTCGATAAGCAGGGCCCGGGATCTTGGAAAGTGATGATTTTCAGGCCGTATGGCCGCTTTTACTTGTTCCACTGTGAAAATTCCGCGCTGCCCGTCCAATGGATAGGCCATCGCACCGCTCAATGCTGCCGGGCCTCCGGTTTCAAAATGCCGGGTATGGGCCGTCGTATCCATGATGATTTCATCACCCGGTCTACAATAAACACGCCAGGCAATTTGATTACACATGGTACCGGAAGGAAGAAAGATGGCATCCTCTTTGCCTAACAATTCACAAACCATTTGTATCAAACGATTGACAGTCGGGTCTTCACGTTGCTGTTCATCTCCAACCTCGGCCATGGATATAAATTTTCGCATTTCCTGCGTTGGCCGGGTATGTGTGTCGCTGTAAAGATCAATTTGAACCGTTTCCATAATGTTACGCTCCATCTTTGATTCAAATTTAAAAACCGTATAAGAAAGATGATACGATGTCAATTCGAGATTCCACCGTTTCTATGGAAAAGATATGAAAATAATCAGGATTTCTGAGGGGGTTGTTTCGCAGGTTCCCAAATAAAACGGGGTGGCTTTTAAAAAAAGCCACCCCGATCAAAAAGGTTAATAAGTTTTGTATGCACCCACTACATACATTATTTATTGTATCGGCATTTTTTTCATCGGACTTAAGTAATTTCTTAAAAAAAATTTAATTTCATAACAGATGCTTACAATTACCCCCCGGTGTCAAGTGTGTATAGAGCCCAGTCCCACGGGAGGGATCGAGCTACCCCCTGTCCTCTGCCATCTGCATTTATTGTTCTTTCCAGGTGTTTCGGAAAACCCGAATCCAGTTTTTATAGGTTAGTTTTTCAAGCGCAACCCCGTCGTAACCATGATCGTGCAACGCAAGCAGAAGTTTGGGAAGCCCTGATGCGTCACGGAGTTCCGCCGGCATCGTGGCACCGTCAAAATCAGAGCCAAAGGCAACATGATCGATTCCAATTCGCTCGGCAATGTAGTCAATGTGACGAACAATTTCCATCATCGGTGTGTTCTCATCAAGCCAACCATCGGGACGTAAAAAGGCAACGTGGAAATTGACACCGACGACGCCATTCGATGCCTTAATGGCATCCAGCTGTTTATCGGTCAAATTCCGTGTCGTCGGACAAAGGGCGTGAACGCCTGAATGAGATGCCACCAGCGGTGCATTTGAAAATTTCTCAATGTCCCAAAAACCTTGTTCATTGAGATGAGAAACATCGAGCAGTATACCCTGTTCATTGCACGCGCGAATCAATTCCCGGCCCGCTGCACTTAAACCCGGCCCAATATCCGGGGAGTGTGGAAACCAGTACGGAACGCCATGGGCAAACTCGTTTACGCGGCTCCATGAAATGCCGAGCGCACGTAACCCTGCGTTGTAGAATACGTAAAGGGCATCCAAGTCTGTGTCAATCGCATCGGCTCCTTCAAAATGCAACACAACCGCAAGGATGCCGCGATGAAAGCATTCCTCCAGCTCATGGACGGTGCGAACGACCTTGATTCTCCCCTCAGACACGGTTTCAAGTCGAAAAAGGTTTGCCGTGCCTTTTAATGTGATCTCCTGTGCACGCGTGAGATCGACAGAGGGCGCCATGGGAAGTTCATAACTTGTTTGTGTACCGGCTAAATTTTCTCCAGGTCGTGGGTGGTTTTCCATCTGAGAAGGTACAAAAATAGAAAACAATCCCCCACTAAATCCACCTTCCTGGGCCCGCGGATAATCGATGTGTCCCATTTCGCTTTTTTCAAAAAAGGAAGCGTCTCTTTTGCGCTTGGGGAGGTAAAACATTTGAAGCGTATCGTTATGACCATCAAATATGGGAAACTTACGCATTTTTTCCGTCCTTTCTCGCGCCGTTTTTTGCTCAGCGATTTTAAGGTAATGATTTGAACCTAAATTGATGGTTTCGCAAAAAGTCGAAACACACGGTTTTGTGTCATTCCGGCCCGGCATGAAATACGGGATAAACTGCAGCCCGAATCCAGTAAATTCAATGGCTTCTGGGTGCCGGTCGAAGATCCCGACTTCAGCGGGGGTCAAGTCCGGCATGACGGTTTTAGGACTTCTTATGAGTTTATCAAATTGAGCGTTTCAAATCTTAAAAAGGGATCATTTTGCTTTATTTTCAATAAATTCAATCTCTTTTATTGAGCCGGATATACCGGTATTGTAAATCGAAAGGTACTCCCCTGGTTTAACCCTTCGCTTTCTACCCAGATTCTGCCGCCATGAAGTTCAACAAACTGCTTGGTAAGAGAAAGACCCAAACCTGTTCCCTGGAACTGTCGGCTCATGGGATTTTCCACTTGCTCAAAAGGCCTAAAGATACGCTCCAAATCCTCTGGTTTGATACCGATGCCCGTGTCTGACACGCTGATTTTGACACCTGAATTGTGGCTGTTAATGTCAGTTGACACATCTTCTCTATTTAAATCGCACGTCTGGGCAGAAACGGTTATTTTGCCTCCGTTTGGGGTAAATTTT
>JAHEHB010000563.1 GCA_024644775.1 Deltaproteobacteria bacterium | reverse complement strand
TGGATCCGGATACGGCAGCGAAAAGCGTGCATGAAACGATGTTCATCAAAAGCAGCCCGCCCGGAAGGCGGTAAAGCCACGGTACCAAAGACTTGAAAAGCTTTTCGGAAATTCCCGATCGAAACAGGATTTCACCCATGAGGATAAACAGCGGCAGGGCCACATATTCCCATTTTTCAACCGTTGCCCACAGGGACGACCCCATGTTGGGACCGGGCGGCAGGGGACTGAATAGCACCATGCCCAGAAAACCAACGATGAACAGGGCGAATCCGACCCATATGCCGCATGCCAGGGCAAGAAACAAAATTCCGAACACCACGAGAGACATCATCAGGCTTGCGTCCATTATAAGACTTCCTCCCCGCTCCCGATGGCCTCATAGGCTTTAATGGTGGTCGCGACCAGTTGAAGTAAAAAGCATGCTGCACCGATGAGCATAAACGATTGCGGAATCCACAGAGGCGTATTGGTCAGGGTCCCTGACGTTGAATTGTAGCGGATGGTTGCTTGCACCATTTTTAACAGATACCACCATAGATACCCCATAAACGCGGTGGTGACGCCAGTGGCAACAAAGGCGATAATCCTCGACAGTTTTTGCGGAAGAAACCCCAGTACGAGGGTGATGCGAATGTGCCCCTGTTCCTTGAGGCAATACCCTGCGCCGAGAAAAATGATGGCGGCCAGCCCGTATGCACTGTACTCATCGGCGATGAGGGTTGTCTTTTCCAATAGATTCCACAAGGTGATTTCAACCAGGATCAAAATGGTCATCAACCCCAGCACAACAGCGGAAACCCGTGACGCCCAGTCACTCAAACCGTCTATGCATCGCACAAATGTTTTCATCTCGATATCACCAAAAAGAATAACGATAAGCGGGGGTAAATCGGCGCAAGATCGTTCCGCCCACCACCCTTACCGGCATTGGGGGTTAACCTCAGTTTCTAATCCATGACACTTTATATTGTTTATGTTTTCGTTTCGGGTTGACGATTCAAGTGACCAAAGCCTGGGCACCCAGCCACCACTTTGGTCACTTGATATCTGGTTATTGGTTGGCTGACCTAACGGCCAACGATCTTGCTATACTCCTTGAGGATATTCTGGGCATCGGATCCAGCCTTCTTGGCCCACTCTGCTCTGAGTTTGTCTCCGATGGCATTTAACTCTGCACGAAACTTTTGGTTAACCGGAGTTATCGTCATACCGTTTTCCTTTAGGGTGGCCCGGCTTTTACGGTCCATGTCACCGGCCAGATCCCACATCTCATCTTCCATCTGCGCGGCGATTTCAAGCACGGTTTCCTGAATGTCTTTGGGCAACTTGTTCCAAACGTCCAAGTTAACATTGATCATGTTCACCGGCCCCACAATATTGATGGGTGTGAAATACTTGAGAACTTCCCATGCCTTGGCATCCACACCGGAAACGGATGATGTGTACATTGAATCCAAAAGCCCTGCCTTCATGGCCGGATAGACTTCACTGAAAGGCATTTTGCGGGCCGCGATACCGGTTGCATCGCCAAAGGCCAGGCCGGTGCCGTCATACACCCTCATTTTTAGTCCTTTAAGATCGGCTTCTGAAGTAATCGGGCGCTGGGTGTAGATTCCGGAAAAAGGCCATACCGAGGTATACAGGGTCATCTGATTGAATTTTTTAAGTACATTTTTGTAAGTCTCCTTGGAAAGCTGGTACAACAGGCGCTGTTCAAATGCATTCGTGGATATGAACGGCTGTGCCGTGAGGGCTAGCACAGGTGCATCACCCTCCACCATGCCGGTGGGAATCTCGGCTGAGGCAAGCTGGCCGTCAGCCAGCGCGCGCAGCAGTTCGGGTCCTTTAAACCCTAAGGAGGCACCGGGATGGAGGACAATTGTCAATTCACCATTGGTAGCCGCCTCAACCCTGTCTGCAAACTCCTGAGCGCCCTTGGAATGAAAATTTCCAGCTGGATAGTTAAGATGGAGATCCCATTTTGTTTTGGCCATTGCATCGGAAAATAGCCCCATAACCAATAAGGCGCTGATCAATACAAATAGTAATTTTTTCATCTTTTCCTCCTGTTGCGATTAGGGTAAATGGTAAATCCCACCTGATCAAGAACTCATAAAAAGGATGATACGCCTTTGAAACGCATTGATGTGTTCAAGCACTGTTTCTTTGAGCAGTTCTTCGTTTTTTTTTCTCAAACAATCGATAATCGTATCATGTTCACGGATAACGGAATCGTAATGGCTGCTGAGAGATATGCCGGGATCGATTTCGTTGACATATGACAGATAGGACAACCGTTTGGCCTCACTGCGGATTTGATTTATCCCACGAATAAGGTATTCGTTGTACGAACACTGGGCATAGTATTGATGAAAATCATGGTTCGCCTCCACCAGACTGAGAGGATTGCCGTCCTTGATTGCCGACTTCACGGCGGCACCCGCATTTTCCATCTTGATCAAAAAGGGGGTTGCATTCTGGCGAACGGCAAGGCTAACCACACCGGCTTCCAGAATCCTCATCATTTCAAATGTCGCTTTGATATTTTGGAGCGTAATGGGCCGAACGATATATCCCCGGCCGGGCTGTGACTCGACAATGTTTTCCCCAACCAGGCGCAATAGGGCTTCACGGATCGGTGTACGCCCCATTCCCAGGCGTTCTATCAAATGCTTTTCTTCAAGGTGTTGACCCGGTTCGAGATCAAGGCATACGATTTTTTGATAGATCTTCTCATAGGCAGTCACGCCAAGCGGTTGTTTTGTTTCTGCATCGGTTGCTTTTACGTTCATCAGCGCTAACTGCCTCGGAGTTATCGGTGAGCTCAAATATATTTCACATATATTTAAATTATATGTCAAGTCCTAATTTTTGAAACGTGTACACGACTTTTTCCCGGACAATTTATGATTGCCCCTATGGACGTTAATGGGGAAAGAAATAATTTTACAAGCAGCAAGTATCTAATATAAGGTGTTTCGATTAAACCCATCTTGTCTTTAGGGCAAACCGCATGCACCGTAAGAGAGAA
>JAHEHB010000187.1 GCA_024644775.1 Deltaproteobacteria bacterium | reverse complement strand
CAATCGGTGACCACAAAACGACTTTCCAAAGGTGTCCACATCATCACCCGATCACTAACGAAAAACGTTGCCTTGGCCCTAAGCGGCAAACAGCGTCACGCAGGTGCTCTCGTGCAACGGGACGGGCGCCATTTTTTTATTATCCCGTGGCGAAATCACAATCTGATTGGTACGACCAATGTTCCTTTCCAGGGGCATCCGGATGAAAAAATGGTAACTGAAAATGATATATCCGGTTTGGTGGATGAGATTAATGCCTGTTGCACTGCCAAAATCCTCAACAGAGAAGACGTGCTCTATTATTACGGTGGGTTATATCCGGACGATATAAGAAAAGGGTCGGAGGATGGGTATCAAGGATCCCGGAAAGATCAACTGGTTGACCACGCAAAATCAGATAACATTGAGGGATTGATTACCGCCATTGGCGTCAAATACACCACCGCAATAAAACTTGCCCAAAAAATCATCGATCGCGTGTTCATGAAACTGGGATATAAACCACCAAGATGTAAAACCGAGGAAAGCGCCATCTATGGTGGGGAGATCGAATGCTTTACAGATTTTGTAACCAAAGAAATGGAGAAAAACGATGGGATTCCCGATAGGGAAATCAGGCGCTACCTTATTTACAATTACGGAACTACTTACGAAAAGCTAATGGAATATTTCGAAAAGAATCCCGGTGAACCGAAGCGGTTGTCTACCAAATTACCAACCGTTGGCGTTCAGGCAATTCACGCGGTTCGTGAAGAGATGGCCCAAACGTTATCCGATGTTGTATTTCGACGTACGGATTTTGGCACATTGGGAAACCCGGGTGAAGATGTCCTTCTGAGCTGCGCATCCATCATGGCAACTGAATTGGGGTGGGATAATAACCGGATAGACCAAGAAATAACGGAGGTAAAAGACACCTACCACACGATCTGACATTCTATCCCTCTGCTTCATCGCTTTATAAATCCGTGTTTTTTTGATCGGACCTATTGTATGAAAATATTACATATTGCCCCGACTCCTTTTTTTTCAGATCGTGGGTGCCACACGAGAATTCTCAATGAGATAACGGTGCTTCAGAATCGGGGATATGATATCCTTCTTACCACCTATCATGTTGGCAGAAATGTCGAAAACCTCCGGTTGAAGCGTATCGTAAACATTCCTTGGTATACCCGGCAGGAGGTCGGAGGATCCTGGCACAAGCTGTATCTTGATCTTTTGCTTCTTTGGTTAAGCGTCCGCGCGTATGTTCAATTCAAACCGGATATTATCCATGGGCATTTACATGAAGGCGCATTAATCGGTTGGCTCATCAAAAACCTGTGTTCACGGCGACAGGCTCCGGTCATATTCGACATCCAGGGGAGTCTCGTGGGGGAATTGGAAACCTATGGTTTTTTTAAGAATGCTAAATTTCTTAAGGTTTTTTTTACCTATATTGAGAAATTGATCTGTAAATTACCCGACTATTTTGTATGCAGTTCCGAATCTAACGCGCAATTCATAGAGAATCACATAAAAGTCGATATCAAAAAGATCACTTGTCTTCCGGATGGGGTCCTTCCAGAATTCTTTACAGAGGGTGATTCGAGGCAAATTCGAAGAAAACTCGGGATTCCAAAATCAAAAAAGGTGGTCCTATTCACGGGTTCTTTATTGATGTCCAAAGGTATTGATTATCTACTGGATTCGATTCCCAAAGTCATCGAACAGCATGATTCTGTCTCTTTCCTGATCGTTGGATACCCAGTGGCCTATAGCAAAAAGCGTGTAAGGTATCTGATGGTTGAAGACTTCGTGGTTTTCACCGGCCGGGTGGATTATTTTCACCTTTCCGAGTATCTTGCCCTGGGTGATATCGCGGTGGATCCAAAAGTCGATCGTGGCGGCGAAGGGAGCGGTAAGCTGGTGAACTACATGGCAGCCGGGCTTCCAGTCGTCTGTTTTGATACACTCAACAATCGCACAACACTAAAAGAAAATGGGTTTTTTGCAGAACCGGGAAATACGGAAGATTTCGCAAACAAGATTAAAGAGGCGCTGACGAATACTACAAAAGCAAAAGCCTTTGGGAAAGAAAACCAGAAGCGGGTGAATGATGTTTTTTCTTGGAAAAAAAATGGAGAAATATTATCTGAGATTTATCTGAAGTTGATAAATAAGGAAATTTAACGGTTGGGTACCTATGAAAATGTTGGTTACAGGCGGAACCGGATTTACCGGTCGTTTTTTAATACAGCGGTTGTGTGAATCAGGCAATCATGTACGGGCTTTGGTTCGGGACAAATCGAAGGGACGAGCACTATTTAAGGGGTTAAACATTGAGTTGGTTGAAGGCGACATCACCGATTACGAGTCAGTCGACAATGCAGTCAAGGGTACCGAAAAGGTATTTCACCTCGCCGCTATCTACCGAACCGCGGGAATGCCCGACAAAGTATATTGGGATGTCCATGTAACCGGGACTCAAAATTTGTTGGAAGCCTGTCTAAAAAATGACATTAACCGGTTTATTCACTGCAGTACAATCGGCGTACACGGCCATATCGAAGATGAGCCGGCAAATGAAAGTCATCCGTTTAATCCGGGAGATATCTATCAGCTTACAAAACTCGAAGGAGAGCGAAAGGCACGTCAGCTGGGACGGGAAACCGGTTTGCCGGTTGCCATTGTTCGACCCTGTGCCATATTGGGGCCGGGGGATATGCGGCTATACAAATTGTTCAAACTTGCCTCACAAAAGATCACTCTGTTATTTGGATCAGGGAATATTATGTATCATATGGTCTACATCGATGACCTGATTGATTCATTTGTACTGGCCGCAGAAAAAAATAATGCTATCGGTGAAACAATCATTATCGGCGGGGCCGATTATGTGACATTAAATGAAATCGTGGATATGATTGCTGAAATACTGGAAAAGCCGATAATCAAGATCCATCTTCCAGTCAAACCGCTCCATCTGCTAGGTTTCGTGTGTGAAAAACTGTTTATTCCTTTAGGGATTGAACCGCCAATTTATAGACGTCGGGTGGATTTCTTCACGAAAAGCAGAGCGTTCGATATCACAAAGGCAAGGAAAATACTGAATTATGAGCCGAAAGTATCCATCAAAGACGGTTTGGCGAAAACAGCCGCCTGGTACAAGAGACAGGGTTTGCTTTAGCTCCTTCTCCTTATGTGAGTGTTCAGGGGTTCAGTGTTCAGCGCCGCCTCTGGCCGCCGAAACGGCCAGTTTGATCGAAAAAGAAACTAATGAACGTCGAACATCGAACGTCCAACATCGAACATCGAATACTGTATTCTGTCAATCTAAATAATACGGTTATCCAGAAAGACCAAGTTGAAAAAATGCTATCTATTCTATCCCCCTCCCTCTATCCCTCCCGCCCGGGGAGGGAAGTGAAATCCTTCGTACTTGGGCTTTGTAGACAACCAGGTTAAATAATATACTGAGCAAGCCTACTCCGCCGAAGTGTCTACGAAGGCCGGGAGCGAATCTACCCTTCGAAACTCTGCGGTGTGCTTGTTTTAAAATTAGATAAAGCGTAGCGCCATCAATATTGGATGTTCGGTGTTGGATGTTCGACGTTCGACGTTCAATTTGTTCACGGTTCCGGCCAGGCGGAGTTTCATAAATGTTTAGTTGCGTCTCCACGCTGACACCTGACACCCGAAACCTGACACCTCAAATAAACGTGAGCGTTTTCCCCCATTTTCCGAGCAGGACAATAACGATAGGTTCATTATCGAGGGGTGATCCCCAGTGGACTGATACCATGGATATAAAATTTCGGATCGTTTAGAAAACTGAGGAATATAACGATAAACGTAATAGACGCCTCCATCATCAGCGGTTTGTTTTGATACAGCGCATCCAGTCTTTGATCTCTGATTTTTTTTGATGTGTGCCCAAAGTAGGTGGTAAACAAACCATCCAATATTTGGTGGCCGTCCGGTTTCGTAACCAAATCACTTTTCCCGCTGTAACAGTACTCCATAACGTCCAACAACAGGTTTCGCTGGTTCGCGAGGTCCGTATGGTGGTATCCGGCCATGTGAACAAAATTTCTTTGAGCCTCCTTAAGACTGGCTTCGCAAACCGCATCAAAAAGAACTTGTGATATGCGATCCAATCCGACGTCGGGCTTTTGCCGAATGAGGGACAACAGTACGGCGTTTTTAAATAGCTGGTAGAGCCGTCGTGCGCCGCTGATGGCTGCAGCCGGTGGATGAGACATTTCCGGTTCATACCCCCGATAGCTCTTTACAAACATAAGCTGGAAAATGGTCTGAAAAAAATCGATCTTATCCAACGGATCTTCGAGATCGATTCGCATATCCAACGTGTTATCCAATCGATCTGTTAATTTGAGGCGAACCAGAACAGCTGGTCGACAATAGGTATCAAGCAGACGTCCGATATATTCATAGTAGGATTCATGATCCCTTCGAGTTAAGCAAAGCAGACGATCCACCAGATCCTGATCTTCTTCCGGGCTGATCCTCTCGAGTAAACTGTTTAGCTGAAATTCCAAATCCTTCCATATATCGTTCGCAAAATCAGTGGGGTTAATATCTTCGAGAATATCATGAAAAAGTAATGTAAGCAGATCCAGCAAATTGATTTGCTCCATGGCACGCACCAGCAGCGCAGTGGTTCGCAGTGGATGCAAGACCGCCATGGGGCCAAGACGTCGTCGCTTTTGTTGATACGCACCAAACAGATAATTTAGTGCTTCCATCATAATACTTTTTAACTCTCGATCGATCGTCTTGTCTGCATGGAGCCGCTTTCCGCCGATGATGAACATCAATACATTGTAGCGATTGAGCGACTCGGCACTCAGGTTGTAATTTAAAGCTGAAGACAACCTGAAAAATTCCGTGAGATCATAAAGTGGCATCGTTCAAATAAGCTTTGCAGTCTGCATAATGCTTTTTATGGCTTCTTTCTCAGGGCCCTTGGGCGGAAGCAAAGGATTTCTTACCTGCCCGCCGCTATACCCCTTTAGGTCTGCCGCATACTTAAGGCCTGCAACTCCGTACGTTGCCGTCACTGCAGTGTTAACCGGAAATATCCTCATATAGATATCTCTGGCTGTTTCATGATCTCCTTTGTTAAACGCCTCCTGTACTTCGGCACATTCATTCGGGGCGCAGTTCGCCAGTGCGAAGACACCCCCCTTAACTCCCAGCGTAAGCGCGGGGAACCATGCAGACACCGTCCCTACCATTAAATTAAAGTCTTCCGGGATCACCGGCAAAAAAGATACCAGTTGCGGAATATTTCCAGTGCTGTCTTTCATTCCCAAAATGTTCGGGTGCCGACTCAAGGCTTTCACGGCATTGACGGAAATGTTGATATGGGTATACTTGGGAACATTGTAAATTAAAACCGGTATATCGGTGTTATCTGCAACATGGGTAAAATATTGAATCAACGCTTCATCATTCATTTTATCGCAATAGTAAAACGGTGTGAGAACCAAAACACCGTGAGCACCGAGTTCGGCGGCCTTATTGGTGAGTCTGATGGTTTCCACGGCAGACTCCATGCCTGTTCCAGCAAGAACCAGTCTGTCTTTTTTCGCATGTTTTACAGTGAGCTCAATCATTTTTATCTTTTCATCTTCAGATAAGTAAGCCGCTTCGCTGTTGGAGCCCAAAACAAGATATCCGGCTAACGTATCCTCGTTCCATCGCTCCATGTTTCGGATATGTTTATCGTAATCTACTGCCCCATCTTCCTTAAACGGTGTGATCATCGGCGGTATAACACCCTCGATTCGTTGCTTGGCCATATTTTCGGTCCTCCTTTTTTATAGAAAATTATTTTTTATGCTTTATGAAACGTCGTATCTTTTTAACAAACCAATCCGGTTCCTTCCGGTACCAATGCCCTGGCGATACAGAATAGTTCGTCATGGCCAAGAGTTTCTGCTTTAACTTTTTTTCCGGATGCCACCTGCACGGCCAGATCAAAAATTTCTTTTCCCAGATCATCGATGGTGGCGCCTTCGTGAATGACGGCGCCTGCGTTCACGTCAATGTTCTCACGCATCTTTTCATATGTGAAACTATTACCCGTTACCTTGATCACCGGTGCGAAGGGAAATCCAGCCGGTGTCCCCCGACCTGTGGTGAACACCACAATCTGTGCGCCACCCCCCACAAAGGCCGTCACCACCTCTCCATCATGACTGGGTGAATCCATTAAGTAGACACCGCCGAGAGACGTCGGTTTTTCAGCGTAACCCACAACACCCTGAATCGGCATGGTTCCGGATTTGTGAATATTTCCCAACGCCTTTTCCACAACAGAGGTTACACCACCGTCAAAATTACCAGTGGAAATGATCGCCCCCCGGTGTTTGAATTGTTCAGCAGCTCCCTGGCATCTTAATTTTTCTTCCCATTTGTCAATCGTTTTATATATTTGGTCCGCTACTGCCGGACTCACGGCACGCCTTGCTAAAATATGCTCGGCACCCAGTAGCTCGTTTATTTCAGAGAACAGAATCGTACCGCCTTTTTGTACCATCAGATCAGACATCGCTCCCACGGCTGGATTCGCAGAAATTCCCGAGGTGGCATCCGTACCGCCGCATTTCACACCGACGATAAGATCGCTGAGACCAATCGATTCTTTTTTTAGATTTGAAATATCTTCTGCCCATCTCTTTACGATTTTAACGCCTCGTTCGATGGTTTTCAGAGAATCTCCTTCCGTCTGGATGACGATCATATCGCTTGGTTTGAGGGAAGGTTTTAGCCGTTCATAAAATTCCTCCGGTGTAAACCGCTCGCATCCAAGACCGACGACGAGTGTCGCCGCCAGGTTCGGATGATTTCCCATGGCAATAAGGGTTTTCGCGGTGATTTCAAGATCTTCTCCTACCTGACTGCAGCCCACCGGATGATTCAGTGCAATCGCTCCTTCAACCCGATCTGCGATCAGCTTCGCGACCCGATTCGCGCAGAATACTGTCGGTATAACGCCAATATAGTTTCTCACGCCAACCTGCCCATCAGGTCTACGGTATCCTTTAAACTTCAAAATAATGACCCTTTCCTTTCTTCACATCCCTCGTTTACAACCCATATTATGAACGTGCACCCATTGGCCTTTTTTGATATCCGACAGTGCAAAACCAATGTTCTCACCGTATTTAACGACATTTTCTTCCTTCGGTATGTCCACCAGCGCAACCTTATGGGCAAACTCAACGGGTTCTAGTATTTTAATGATCGTATCGTTGTAATGGCATGTATCGCCCTTTTTAGCCGCCTCCAACATTATGCCCACATTATCTTTCCCATTTACGATGAGGAGTCTTCGATTCATCGTTACCTCACGCTTAAAGCCTCATTTTAAAATTTGATATCGAGTTTTCTCCCGACCTCTTTCAGATCCTCGATCACCGGTCCTAATAACGGAATACCATCGGTTTTTCTTTTTTTGGTCATTTCATTTTCCGGGTCTCCCGGGACCAGTACGCGATCATGGCCTTCAGCCGGTTTTGCGCTTCGAAATCGTTTTATCCACGTATCCATATGCGCTTTAAACTCGCTTGCCGGTCGGAACGCGTCGATTCGCATGACACCGCAAAAATGACCGATACCGCTCCCCACGGGATTGTCCGGAACGGGCAGATAGGCAGGGAATGGCGGCACCCAGGGACCATAGTTCGCACCCGAAAGAACCGCCGAAAAAATATCGACAATAGCCCCCAGGCAATACCCTTTGTGCCCTCCATGGTCTCGATCTCCACCCAACGGCATCATCGCACCACCCTCATGCGTCACAAAAGCGTTGGTTGTCGGATTTCCCTTGGCATCCTGAACCCAGCCCAATGGGACCGATTCATCCTTGCGTTGTTGGTTTTCTATTTTACCATAGGCAACCGGTGTTGTCGCAAAATCTGCCACAAACGGGGGTTCTCTATCTGCTGGAATGGCGACGGCAATCGGATTGGTGCCTAAAAGTCTTTCAACCGAAAAGGTCGGAGCAACATGGGCACTGGCATTGGTCATCGTAATTCCGATCATATCATATTTAAGCGGTATCATAGCATGATAACCGGCAATCCCATAATGATTCGAATTCTTAATGGCAATCCATCCAGTTCCAACAGATGTTGCTTTATCGATGGCAATTTTCATAGCCTCGGGTGCCACGATCAGGCCAAGACCTTTATCGCCATCGACCAAAGCCGTGCTGGGTGATTCGTGCACGACTTTGATATTTGGTCTTGCATTGATCCGTCCGATATCCCAAAGCCTTACATAGCCACTCAACCGGGCAACACCATGAGAATCCACTCCTCTTAAGTCTGCGGTTACCAGCACATCTGCAGCCGTTTCCGCATGATTCTCAGAACACCCGATTTTCAGGAATGTTTCGGTGCAGAAATTTCTTAATTTTTCAGGAGAAAACATATGGGATTTTCCTTTATCATTGAAGAATGAAAAGGGGTTATAGAAAAGGCGCATGATGGTGTCAAGCAGGAATATTCAGAGATACCAAAATGTAAATGATGATATCTTCTCCGTTGGAAACGCCGGCGAGTATACCCCCTGCGTTGTTGGTGGTAAACCCATCCAGGGTGATGGGACCATTATTTTCGGAACCCAGCAACCGTGCCGCATCGAAACCGGTTCCGATTTCAACCCCCTTTTACTATTTTGTTTAAAATATATGGTGCGATATCAGTTTGTTTCAATACTAAACACTCTCGTAAAAAGATCGCTTTTCTAACTTTTTGCGAGATTATCAAGAATTGCCTCGACCATTTTCTCAATAGAAGTATGGTCGGTGTCGATACAAAAGTCCATCGCCTTTTTGTAAAGGGGTTCTCGTTTCAAGAGTGTTTCTTCCACCTCATCCACAAATCCTTTGCCGGTCAATGACGGTCGATAGGTATCGGTGGTTTGGTCGCGGATCATCCGTTTTTTAATGGTTTCGGCAGAGGCCTTTAACCAAATGAGTTGGCCGTTTTTTTTCATCCAGGAAACATTTTCATTGTAAAGGATCGCGCCACCTCCTGTGGCAACCACCTGACCGTTTGATCCACAAATGTTTTGGATGACCTCTCGCTCCATATCGCGGAAAGTATCCCACCCGCTATTCTGAACAATATCCTTGATGCTTTGTTTGGCGGCTCTCACCAGCTCGGCATCGGTATCTAAGAAATCCCAATCGAGTCTTTCAGCAAGCACTTTTCCGATGGTTGTCTTTCCGGTACACCGGTATCCAATCAAAAATATGTTCATATTGAAATTATAAGCCCTTTAGTACTTCCCAAAACTCCGGAAAGGATTTTTCCACACATCGTTCATTTTTGATGAAAATCCCGGGGACACGAAGCCCGGCGATGGCAAAGCTCATGGCGATTCGATGATCTTCATAGGTGTCGATAACGGCTCCGATCGGGTTGCCTCCTTTAACGATCAAACCCGCATCCGTGCAGGTAGTCTCGATTCCCATCTTTGAGAGCTCTGTTGTTACCGCATTCAGCCGATCACTTTCTTTAATACGCAGATGTGCAACATTTTTGATATGGGTTGTTCCACGCGCAAATGCGGCGACAACCGCCAGTGTCGGAACCATATCCGGCATATCTTCCATATCGACTTCGATGGCAGACAGCGATCCACCTTGAACGCTGATGCCATTTGAGCGATACGATACGAGACACCCCATCATCTCAAGCACTTGAGCAAATCGAAGATCCCCTTGTTTCGAATCTTTTGTGATTCCCTCCACCGTTATCTCGGCACCACCGATCGCACCCGCTGCCCAAAAGTATCCCGCTTGCGAACTGTCTGCTTCTATCCGATAGTTTCCGCTTTTGTAGATCTGATTTCCG
>JAHEHB010000562.1 GCA_024644775.1 Deltaproteobacteria bacterium | reverse complement strand
TAATACGATAGGATGATTGCGGGATCTCTAATATAGTTTCGGTAACTTGGTCTCAAACTTAAGAAATCATTGCCATTTACGTAACATCAACTCCTCGCGGGAGTGGCTTCCAGCCACGAAGAGAACTCGGTCTGGAGTCTTAATCTCCCGGGAGCGGGGTCCCATAGAAATATAACCATCACAAGTTTCGCACCCCTTTTTCTCGGTGAATGGATGCAAGACGTACATCAACAGGCACTCGAGTAAAACTGGGGGTGCGAAACTTGTGTTAAATTAAAACGGGCAAGTGATGGGTGCCGGGGGTTTCCCCGGCACCCTGCTCATCCAGAGGATTTATTTCGTAGGCAAATGGTAGCCGTCTTTGGCCATCTTAATTTTGTAAAGGCTTTTACCAGAGGTGACGTACAGGATTTTGCTGTCCCTACCACGGCCAAAGCCCACATTTGTCGGCAATTCTTTACCGGTTGAGATAAAAGCAAGCTCCTTACCTTCGGGGGAAAATACTCCGATTCCGGGTCTGTTTTCAGCCCGTAGAGCCACATAGAGATTACCGTCCACATCGGCGACCAAACCGTCGGGTCCGCTATATGGGGCGAAATTGATCATCTCACGTTTGTTGGTCACCGTCCCATCGCTTTTCAAGTCAAAGGCCCAGAGAACATGGGCAGCCTGATGCGTTGATTCGCCCTCCTTCAGCCGCTGAAAGTCGAACCAGCCGTCGTCATTGCTAACGACATAGAGGGTCTTCTGATCCGGTGAGATGCAAACCCCGTTGGTTTTACCGGCGTTGGTGATGATGCGGTGAACAGTGCCGTCCGGATCCAAGCGATAAACCGCGTAACCGGGCTGGTAAATCGGCTCGTGGCCCAGGTAACGAGGGTCGCTGAAAAAGAGGCGGCCTTTTTCGTCGATGGTGATGTCGTTCAGGGCGTTGTACGGTTTACCGTTATAAAGCCCGGTGAGGATGTAGCTCCTACCGGTTTTCATGGCATAGACAATAAAAACAATCACCTCCTTTCTTATAGATTATGGCACCGATGGGCAACATCACGACTCCGATGGTGATGTTGACGATGGTAACCAGGCTAACAAGCGCTGGTTTGACGTCCAGGTTACTTAGTCTTTCGACCTTCAGTTTTGCAGTTCAGGCGTTAATGAGAGTATTCGTTTAAGATAGGATGTCTCTGTCACTGATATCTATTTTATTTTTATCAAAATGAAATACCGATTACAATAAACAATTAAATCCGATATTACTCAGACACAGATCAGATTCGCCTGCACCGAATTCGTCTTGTAAAATCAAAAGAAATTACATAAATTCGAATTAAAACGGGAAAGGGTTCAAGCAGGAAACTGACAGGGGGAATCTAAAATGGAGTATAAAATAGTTAGCGAAAAAGAAGTTCCTTTTGAACGGGTCGTTAGAGATATGATATCCAATGGGTGGACGCCTTTGGGCGGAGTAAGTGTTTTAAGAAGAGGCATGGGAGAACGTCGATATACTGTTTATCACCAAACGATGGTTAAAAATGAAAAGGGAAGGAATTATGAATTTGAGTCACTTAAATTGGAAATAAATAAAATCTCTTTGAAACTGAACCATATTGAAACCATGATGGAGACTTTGTATGACCGGGTAGAAAAATTGACAAAATAGTGCAGGGAAGATCAAACTTCACAATTTGTAGTCTGCGTAAACATCGAGGAGAAAAAAATATGACACCAACAAGTGATTTCAACATTGCAGTGATCCCGGGCGACGGCATCGGGCAGGAAGTCATGGATGTTTGTATCAACGTGCTTGAGATACTGGAACAACGCATCGGCGGTTTTCGGCTGAATTTGGAACCCCTTTCAGGTGGTGCCGAGTACTACCGTGAAACCGGAATCGACATCACCGAGGAGGCTTTTGAGAAAGCGCGACAGGCCGATGCCATTTTGTTTGGTTCGATCGGACTGCCGGATGTCCGTTTCCCTGACGGCACGGAGATTGCGCCCCACTTAAGGATGCGGGTTGAGTTTGATCTGTTCGCCGGTGTCCGCCCGGTTAAGACTTATCCGAATGTACCGAGTCCGCTTGCCGACCCACGAGCCGCTGAGATTGATCTTATTGTGCTTCGCGAATGCATCGAAGGGCTTTTTGCTTCGCGCGGAAAAGGCGAGGTGATTAATGATCAGGAGGCGCGGGATACCATGGTGATTACCCGCAGTAACTGTGAAAGATTTTTCGATTTTGGATTCAATCTATCTCGTCAGCGAAAGGAAAAGGGGGGAAAGGGAAAGGTTACGTGTGTCGATAAATCGAATGTGTTTCGGTCCTATGCGTTCTTCCGGAAAATTTTTACGGAACGTGCTCAAAACTTTACCGATATTACCGCAGACTACAAGTACATCGATGCCATGGCGCTGGATTTAGTTCGGCGGCCGTGGGAGTATGATATCTTGGTTGCTGAAAATATGTTTGCAGATGTTTTATCGGATCTGGGCGGCGGTATCATCGGCGGAATGGGCATGGCACCATGTGCTGAAATCGGAGAAAATCATGGATTGTTTCAACCCGCACACGGCAGTGCCCCGGATATTGCCGGCACCGGCAAGGCCAACCCAACAGCCATGTTTCTGTCGGCAGCCATGATGCTGGCGTGGCTTGGAAACAAACATAATACAGAACCCTGTAAAAACGCTGCACGCAGACTCGAAATCGCCATCGAAACGGGTTTTGAGACCCGCAACATCCAACCCATGGAATTCGGTGGTCCACAGGGTACAAAAGATGTGGCCAAGACAGTCATTGAACTTATCGAAGCTTGATGGGGCGATAGTGCAGATTACGGAATCGATATCTGAAGGGGGCACACCTATGGGAGGCTCAATCAAAAGACTAAATATAAGATGCCGTCTTTATTAGGATCAAAGGTATTGGTTGATACTGTCCAAGAAGCTTTTCGTATCCAACGGCTTGGGAATGTATCCCTGGCAACCGGCAGCCATCACCTTCTGTTCATCTCCTTCCATGGCATGAGCCGTCAGCGCGACGATTGGGATATTCATTG
>JAHEHB010000186.1 GCA_024644775.1 Deltaproteobacteria bacterium | reverse complement strand
CACCAAAACGATGGGAATCAACCGGTTCTTTTTCAAATTCAGGATGGAGACAAAGATAGGCGTGAAAAGGATGCCTAAGAAAAAGAGAAAAACGTTGGCGGAGATATAGGCGGAAAAAATGCCACCCACCATATCGGGATTATCTCTGAACAACGATGGGCCGGGGAAAAACCCTAACAGTATGAGCGCCCCGATCAAAACCGCGGTGCAGGCCTCGCCGGGGATGGCCAAAGCAAGTGCGGGAATAAGCGCCCCACCGCAGCAGGCATTGTTGGCAGCCTCGGTGGCGACAACGCCGTCCGGAATACCGGTGCCGAATTTTTCCGGATGTTTGGAACTGCCCTTGGCAATGGCGTAAGAGACGAAACTGGAAATCACCGAACCGGCCCCTGGCAGTGCACCGAGAACGGTACCCAAAGCGCTGGATCGAAAAAGATTCAGCGTATGTCGGGCGGTCACCACCACAGAGTTGAAAGGGGCGCGAAATGCTTTGATGCCGGGACTAGTATCCAAGCCACCGTTTTCAATCTGAATAAACATCTCGCTCACCGCAAACAACCCCACCACCATGGCCACCAGATTGACGCCCCCCAAAAGAGGATCCAGGTCGAAAGTGAACCGGTAGTACTGGACAAAAGGGTCCATGCCCATGGTGGAAATCAGCAACCCAAAGAACCCGACGATCAGCCCCTTGATGGTGGACTCTCGGGAGACGATGGCGATGGTGATCAGCCCGGTCAGCGTAAGGGCAAAATACTCGGGGGCGGCAAATTCCAGGGCTATCTTGGCCAGAAGTGGAGAAAAGAATACCAAACATATGCCGCTCAACAACCCGCCCAGGGACGAAGCAGCGATGGCCAAACCCACAGCCAGTGGCGCCTGCCCTTTCCGAGCCATGGGGTATCCGTCCAACAGTGTGGCTGCGGCAATCGGCGTTCCGGGGATACGCAGCAAAATAGCAGAAATGGCCCCTCCGCAAGTGCCTCCCACAAAAACCCCGATCAAAAGCCCCATACCGGTGATCGGATTCATGTATAGCGTCAGGGGCGTCATCAAAATGATGCCCAGCAACGGGCCCAAACCGGGAAGGATGCCGATGATGATACCCAGAAACACCCCGAGGGCCGTCATAGACACGGGGCCGAAACCCCAAAAAAGCGAAAAGCCTTCCAATAAGGGCGCAAATACCATACCGGTTCAACATCCTGTTCTTTTTGGCTCAGTCTCGTTCGTGAAAAACTCTCGTTAAATCAGATAACTATTTGCGACTACGAAAATATCGTTCCATAAGGCAGGATAAGTTCCAGGCCAATGGCGAACAGTACATACAACACGACCGTTGTCACTAGCGAAAAAGCGGCTGCCTCCCAGATACGCGTCACCCCCAAAATAATAAATATCGAAAACAACATAACGGGTGTGGTGAGAAAATATCCGAACACATCCACCAAGATGATATAGGCGATAAAGACAGCCAAAGTGCCCAAAACAAGGCCATAATACTTCTTATCGCCATCGGGTTTCGAAAACCCGGTTTCCATCGTCTCTGTTGCCGATGCTTCCGATGGCCCGGGTTTCTCGGTTTTTGATTTTTTCTTCTTCAGCGTGGAAACGATTTCCAGAAGGGCCAGGGCGATCAATCCACCGGCCAAGACACGGGGATATTTTGCGGAGTTCATTTCTGCGTTGCCGCTGGCAAAGCCTTCTTTGGCAAAATCCGTAAACGTATCATAGATCACGTAACAGCCGATGGTAATAAATACCAACGCCACAAGAATATTGGCTTTTGATTTATCCATAACGGACGTTATTTGATACCGACTCAACTCAAGATTACTTTAGGAAACGGGCCATTAAAGGTCGGGGCTCTTGGATGCGTTTTTATTTCAGCATCTTCTTAATTTGCTCTTTTTCCCATTCCACCGCAGAGATCGCTTTCTTATGGGCATTTTCGATTTCCGTGCACCGTTTCTCATATTCTTCCGGTGGGAATCCTCTGGGCTCATAACCCCAGCTAACGTATTTTTGCAGCAATTCTTTGTTCTCAAACACCGTTGCCATGGCATTGCGAAGAACGGTCAGCACATCTTTGGGGGTACCCTTTTTGACGACCCACCAGTCCCAGCCTTGGGGGGAAATGCCGGGCAGACCGCACGGATATCCCGCCTCTTTGATAGTGGGGATATTGTCCGGATAGATGCCCTTCGTCAAGGGCTCGTCGGAACAAATGGCCAAAACTCGTATTTCTTCTTTGGCGGTGCGCCACATACCGGGATTAATCAACGCCCAGTCCACTTCACCAGCCAGCAAGTCTTTGAGTCCGGCACCCAAGCCGGGATAAGGTATGTTCCGGCCCACCACGCCGATCTGTTGAAGCACCGTAGCGATTACCAAATGAGGCAAGGCCGTATCGGGGCCGCCGGAGTACTTTAGGCCCGGATTGGCTTTCATGTATTCGATCCAGGATTTAACGTCCGTCCACCGCTTCTCATCCACGCGGCAGGCAATGGCAAAGGCATTGGTGGCCAGACAATAAAGGGGCTCCCAATCTCTCCAGGTATATTTGGTTTTACCGAACAATGGCGCTACAATCAGTGGGGCGACCCAACCGTCAAAGATTGTATAACCATTCGCGGGTTTGCTTTTAACGGCCATGGCGCATTTCACACCCCCAGCACCCGTGTTGGAGGTAATCACGACCTTCTGGCCCAGAGCCTTGCCCATTTGTTCGGCCGCAAGCTGGCTCACTACATAGGTAGTTTGCCCGGCAGCCCAGGGATAAAGCAGCTGAATCCTCCGGCTTGGGAATTTGGCCGCAGCGTGTGCGACCAGAATTAGTGTCAAGCACAAACAAACAATCATCACTAATAGTTTCTGCCTCTTTCTGGACATAATCGCCTCCTCTCATATAGGTTAATAATCCGGCTGGGTAGCCGACGCTTACCTGCGAGCAAAGATCCGGGGCCAGAGGGCTCGGCTCTGGTCCACCCCGGAGGGGTGATATGCATGGTAACCTTTACCAGCAGTGATAAGGTTTCAGGTTTCGGGTGTTCCACCGTAGGCGGATCAGCAACCGAATTCGAACCGCTGTGTCGCAGTCGCTCATGAAATGGACAATCTTTCACCGGGGTCGGCCTTCAGTTTCTACCAAATCGGTGCTCATGATTCAGGATTCGGTATTTACTTGAATGACTATTTCTGTTTCTTTTCAGGCGTTTTGATACTCGTAACGAAAATCTTAATTAATTCTTCTGTTTCCCGTAAAATGGGACGACGGATGAGACGAAACGAACGGACGGTGTCCCTTGCCGGAACGATACTCCGGCAAGGGAGATATTACGAAAACACGCTTACGCAAGCGCCTTTAATTGATCGATACGTTTGCTTCTTTTTTTTGCAACGAGGTTAAAATTTCTTGGAATATCAGCCATCAGCGCCATGGATTGCTCTGCAGCCGTATGATAAAAATCGATTATTTTTTCTTCGATGGCTAAGGCTTTCTGAATGGAATCCGCAAAACTCGCATCCTCCGGTAGATCCGTCTGAATCACAAAATCTTCAGATTCAACCTGAAATGCAAAACAACCTTCAATTGCGTCGGTTATTACCGATTGATAGGCGCGTTGAATCTGAATTGCGAACTTTCTATTTTCTTCTTTATAAGAAAGAAGGTCCTTTGCCTCATCATACCGCTGAGTCAAAGTATCATAGAATTTCGCCGAGTTTTCTTCCAAATCTTTGGCAAAACTGATGGTCTCAGATGTTGTACACAGCTTCATTGCATTCCCCCTCTTATAGCCATCTGTGGATACAGACTTTGCTTTCTGTAAAGAACCGTGCGGCTTCTTTCCCTTGAGTGTGCAGTATTCCAAGGAAAGAGCCCCTCATACCGCTGAACGGAAAAAAGGCCATCGGGGCCACGATACCGATATTGATACCCACGTTCCCACTGATAACATCATACTGGAACTTGCGGGCGTGTTTCCCGTTTGAAGTAAAAATGGCATGACCGTTGTGCATGGGCACCTCATTGCACAAGGTTATGGCAGCATCCAAATCCTTTACACGCACCACACTCATGGTAGGACCAAAAATTTCTTCATCGACCACTCGCATTCCCGGTTCACAATTATCCAAAATGGTGGGGCCAATAAAACAGGTGTCCGGAAAATTCCCCCGTATCGTTGGTTTTCTACCGTCCAGCTTAAGGCCCGCCCCTTCGTCAATTCCAATATCAATATAGCTTAAAATCCTCTCTTTTTTTTGAGGGTCGCGAACCGGTCCCATCTGAACGGATTCGTCCAGGCCGTTTCCTATGACAATATTTTTTGCATAAGCGGTAAGTTTTTCCATAAAACTGTCATGAAAATCCCCCTTGTCATCAACAATCGCAAGGGTCTGACCCGCCAGGCACCGTTGGCCGGCATTTCCGAAAAAAGACGTCATCAGTCCCGGTATCGTCGCTTCGACATTGCAATCCGGCATAATGACAATCACATTGACGGCCCCCCCCTGGGCAATGACCCGCTTGCCGGTGGCACCACACCGTGGATAGATCACGTCTTGCATAGTCGGTGTCGAACCGACAAACGTAATCCCTTCAATATCAGGATGCTCCAACATGCCGTTCACCACCGTTCGACCTCCGTGGACGACGTTCCATACCCCCGGAGGGAAACCGGCTTCTTCGACCAGCTCTACGATGGCATTTTGACTGTTGGGTACCTCACTGGATGGTTTGATTACAATGGTATTACCGGTAGCCACAGCGTATGGCGCCGACCAAAGCGGAATCATGAATGGAAAATTATACGGGCCGATGATTCCAAACACGCCCAGTGGAACCCGAATCAGGTACTCATCGATACCGGACGCTATATCCTCCGAAGCTTCCCCCATCATCAACGTAGGAATCCCGCAGGCAACCTCTACATTCTCGATGCCTCGCCGGGTCTCACCCCTGGATTCATCGATGGTTTTTCCGTGTTCTTGCGTCTGAATCCGGCTGAGGGGTTCGAAATTTTCTTCGAGAAGTTGCAACAATCGAAATAAATATCGCGCCCGTGTCACGGCCGGGGTTCTTCTCCAATCCGGATAGGCTTCTTTTGCAGCACCCACCGCTGTATCGATCTCCTCTTTTGTGGAAATTCCAACTTTTGCAATCGGCTCGCAGGTTACCGGATTGACCACATCGATGATTTCTCCCTTGGATTTAACCCATTCCCCATCGATGTAGTTTTTTACCGTCGGTACCCCCTTGATCGGTTCATCTAAAATTGCCATAACTAAACCTCCTTATGTCATTAAACCGCTACTTTAAAATAGAATAAGATACGTATAACAATCATATGTTTAAGTTATACAGGTATTTTGAATGATCATAGATGTGAATTCATACAGGGCAGAAATAAGGTTGTCAATCACAATATCATAACTGTCTTATGATATGGATATCAGCGAAAGCGATAATTGATATTGCTTTAAAAATTTTAAGTACGGGCGCCACAAAATATATTAACCTTTTTCGAAAAAGCTGTTATTTAACAGGCAGAACGATGGTCGTTAATCGTCAGTATCAATTATCCATTTTGTAGTGGGTGTATACTCCATGTCTGATGTCATTGTCAAAAAAGCAATCTACGATTACATTACGCTGAAGAAGATTATCTTTGAGATGATGGACGCCTTGGGGGGAAGAGAAATAAACAGCGGTGCCCGGATTTTGATCAAACCAAACTTTCTTTGCCCAGCCAAACCCGAAAGCGGCATCCTTACCCACCCTTTCGTGACGAAAGCGGTTGCTGAGTACCTTATACATAAAGGGTGTAAACTCCAAATTTCGGACAGCCCTGCGATGGGATCGTTTCAAAGGGTGCTGAAAGAGGGGGAATATCAAAAAGTATTCAGCGACCTTGATGTGAAGTTTGTGCCGTTTACGACCTCGGTTAAAAAAGATATCGGGCCTCCCTTTGGTGAGATTGATATCGCTGCGGATGCGTTGACGTTTGACGTCGTTATCAATCTTGCGAAATTGAAAACACATTCTCAGATGCTGCTGACATTGGGCGTAAAAAACCTATTTGGTTGCATTGTCGGTATGAGAAAACCCGAATGGCATCTGAGGGCGGGTGTTGACAGAGAAATGTTCGCAAAACTTCTTATACGAATTTACAACGCCGTCTCGCCTTCCATCACGATTATCGATGGTATTCTCGCCCTGGAGGGACAAGGCCCGGGCCGGAGCGGAACTCCCAGGGAGTTGGGGATCCTTGTTGGCAGTCGGAATGCTTCGGCTGCCGATATGGCAATCTGCAAATTGCTGGGAATCGATCCGAAACAGCTTCCGACGCTCAACGCAGCCGACAAAATGGGGTTAGTGGACGATTCGATTTCGATCAATGGGTACCACCCGCAGATTTCAAATTTCCAGCTTCCCATATTGGCACCCCTTACATTTGGACCCAAACGATTTCAAGGGTTCATACGGAAACATATGCTCCAAAGGCCGGTTGTCGATCCAAAGCGCTGCAAACAGTGTGGAGAATGCTGGAATTATTGTCCTGCAGCGGCGATTTCAAAGGATATTGAACCCCTCTCCTTTGATTATTCTACCTGTATCCGGTGTTACTGTTGTATCGAAGTCTGCCCTCATGGAGCACTCAGCGCCAAGGAGACGGTACCTGGCCGTGTCATCCGGAGACTCCCGTTTGTAAACGTTTCATGAAATCTCGATGAAACACCGACAAAATATTGTCGATATCGCAGCGCAAATCGCCCAGTGTGAAAAACATCGATTGACATGCGAAATCGCTTCCGGTATTTCGATAGAAATCTTAAATTTAGGGAGGTAAGATATGGCTGGTGTAAACAAAGTTATCCTGATCGGCAACCTCGGTAGAGATCCCGAAGTTCGTTACACTCCGGATGGAACGGCGGTGGCCAACTTCAGCATCGCCACCTCAAGAGAGTGGAACGATAGAAACACGGGAGAGAAAAAAAAACAGACGGAATGGCATCGAATCGTCGCTTTTAAAAGAATAGCTGAAATTTGTGGCGAATATCTCTCCAAAGGCAGTCAGGTTTACATTGAAGGGTACCTTCAGACCCGTGAATGGGATGATAAGGAAGGTAACAAGAGATATACCACAGAAATCGTTGTCAACCAGATGCAAATGCTGGGATCAAAAGCTTCAGCAAATGCAACCGGATCATCTCAATACGCATCCGCTCCCAATCCATCCGGGCCGGCACCTCTTAAAACCGAGGATGATGACATACCATTTTAATTCTAAGGAGGAAACGGTTAGAAAAATCCAACAGGTGGGATTGATTTCCAATAGAAGATCTAAACCTCGGTTTTTGAAGAGTCGTTACTTTCTTCGATTTTGTCGGGTTCCGGTTTCTCCGCATCTGAGGTGGCTCCCTTAAAATTTTTAATGGCTTTTCCCATACCGGCACCAATTTCCGGCAGCTTGCCCGCTCCGAAAATGATGAGAATGATCACTAAAATGATAATAAGTTCCGGCATTCCAATTCCAAACATATAATTCCTCCTATTATTCGGGGCGAGTCGGTTTCAGTTCTTTGAGAAGCTGTAAGAACTCTTTGGATTTGGTATATTGATCAATGGCACCCTGGTAATCGATCCATTTCTTCCAGGAAGCCGCCCACTCGGCGTTGTGCCAGTAACAGTCAAAATCCCCTCCTCCTTTGAGTCGTTCAATAAAATCGATATATTCCTCTGAGCAGCTTTCGCAAAACCGGTAGGGTATCCTTATATTACGCTCCGTGTTCTCCTTATTTTGGTGATCCACATTGATCTGGATTCCGCACTTTTCACATTTAAGGCTGCAATGCGTGCACTGGAAAACTTTTTTAACAGCGAGCAGTTTACGCCTTCTTACAATTTCGTTTTTCTTGTGTTTCGCAAGCTGAAGTTTTTCATCTATCGGTATAATTTCGGCCACAGCAAAGATACCCTCGTCTATTAAGGAATCACCGGTGATCCACCAGAATTATTGATCAATATATCATCGGGCCTTTACTGTGTCAATCTTTCACATGAACGTATTCGTTCGCTTTGACAGATTTATCTTTTTGGGAAAAATTTAGTGCCCTGGTTCGCAAATCAGGAGTGAGGGATCCTTCAACCGATCTTTTTAGGATAGTAGATTAATGTAATCATCGTAAACGTTTTTATCGCCAGCTGAAAACAGAATAAATATCACTTTTTGAGGATTTCTGTTTTCTTTGAGAAACTTGCCTGTGGTATCGACCGCAATTTTACAGGCCTCTTCGAGGGGATATCCATAGACACCACAGCTGATGGCCGGAAAGGCAATGGAAATGACGCCGTTTTCAGCAGCGAGCCTAAGACTGTTGTTATAGCAATTCGTCAATAACAACGCATCCTGCGGTTTTCCACGGTACACAGGACCCACCGTATGAATTACCTGTTTTGCCGGCAGGTTGTATCCTCTCGTGATTCTGGCTTCCCCAGTAGGACACCCACCGATGGTTTTGCATTCGGCGAGAAGCTCCGCCCCGGCGGCTCGGTGAATGGCGCCATCAACACCGCCCCCTCCCAAAAGAGAGGTGTTGGCAGCATTTACAATGGCATCCACTTTAAGTTTGGTAATATCCCCACGCTGAACTTCTATCCGGTTTAAAATTTCTTTTTCCATACTTGAGATATATTTCCCATTGTAATCCTAAAGATCATAGAGTGTTTCATCTCTCCCGGGGACTGCTCTTTGTGCGTTTCCAGTATTGCCTTTTTTCTCAGGCAATTCAAACGGGTCTTCGCCTTCCAGTAGATCCCCCATTTCAGCTTCGATTTTATCGGGATCCTCACCACTTTCCATTCTGGTTAACGCTTCTTGCATACCGGGTCCAAGCTTAAGCCCGGTCATGTCCGAAAGTTTGCGCATTAAATTGGCGGCTTGACGCGGATCCTCCTCATTTATTTTGTCCGCCTCTCCAGCCAGCGCCTCCATTGCTTTTTCCATTTTCGATTCATCAATGGGAAGGTCATCTAAATCGCCATCTTCCTTTGCTTTTCCGGTAACGGCAAACATGGAAACCTGCCGTGAGAGTGTCCGTTTCTTACACCGAGGACATTTTGGTTTCTTCGATGTGTTGACAGTTGTCGAAAAAAAATTGAAGATCATATTGCAATCCGGGCAATAAAACTCATATATCGGCATGTAGACTCCTTCAATGTTTTCGAAAATCCGCTGGCTTGAGGTCATATTTTTTTAAAAGTTCGTAAAGATCGGCCCTGTACTTTCCGGACACCTCTGCTGCCCTGCTCATGTTGCCTTGCGAAAGCCCGATGAGATGAACAAGATAGTCTTTTTCAAATTTCTCTTTCGCTTTTTTAAAGGGTTTTAAGGATTCCATCTCTAATTCTTGGGTCTGTAATATAATATCTTCGGTGATGATATCTTGGGTGGCCAGTGCCACGGCGCCTTCAATCGCATTTTCCAACTCCCTTACATTACCCGGCCAAATGTGAAGCATTAGTTTTTGCATCGCCCCGGGTGAAAAGCCGACGATCTTTTTTTTTGTCTTATCCGTAAATTTTTTTAAGAAAAATTTCGTCAACAACGGCAGATCTTCTTTTCTGTCCTTTAATGGGGGTAGATTTATTACGATCACATGGATTCGATAGAAGAGATCCTCACGAAAGTTTCCGTTTTTTACCTCTTCCTTTAAATCTTTATTGGAGCTGGTGATAAACCGGACATCGACCTTTACGGTTTTTCTACCTCCAAGCGGGTAAAACTCCTGTTCCTGCAACACACGAAGCAGTTTGGCCTGCATGCTAAACGGCATTTCCGATATTTCATCTAAAAAAAAGGTCCCACCGCTTGCTTGGGTAAACAGACCCT
>JAHEHB010000185.1 GCA_024644775.1 Deltaproteobacteria bacterium | reverse complement strand
CAAGGCCATGGATGAGGCTGGGGTTGAGGATACCGATGAAATCCTGAAAAAGGCAATCTACAACGTGGGTGAATTCTGGGGTGAAAAGCTGGGCGCGTGCGAAAATCCCTCTGAGTTCTGGAATAAATTGCTAAGCGATGACATCCGCCAGATCCTTAAGCTTGATTGGGTTCGCGACGAAGGGGATGAGGTCGAATTACACTTTTACCGGTGTCCCTTGGTTTTTGGCTGGCAACGGATGGGACTTGACTCTGAAATGATTGAGAGGCTATGCCGGATCGCCCACCAAGTGGATTTCGGAAACGTCGAATCCCATGGTTTTGTCCTGGACATGGAACCGGGATTAGGCCATGGTGAGGAACGTTGCGTGTTGAAGGTCCGCAAGAAGAAATAATCGCTATCAATATTTCCTCGGTGGCCTGTCGGTTAGGTATTCACAAACAATCCATATACAGTGCCACCAAGGGAGCGGTTGCCGCACTGCCCCGAACGATGGCCGTCGAGGTGGCGAACCAGGGAATCAACGTCAATTGCGTCGCCCCGGGTTTCGTTCCCACCGAACTGGCTCAAGATATCGCTGGGGATGAGGATAAGCTGGTCTGGATATACTCCAGAACTCCCTTGGGACGACCGGGACGGCCCGAAGAGATCGGACGCACCGTCCTTTTTTTGGCATCTCCGGCCGCAAGTTACATCAGCGGGGAGGTAATATTTGTCGACGGAGGATGGACCAATTCCTAACCGATGGATTTCTGATATCGGAAAAACAATTGATTCCATAACATCCTTTATTACTGCCAACGTGTAGTATTTCGCTGACCCAGACATCTCAAAATAACTGGCCTGACGGCCACCCGCGAACATTGCGCTGAAAATGTATCAATAGATATAACGAGTACATCCGACGTATCCCCAAATGACATCATATTGACACCGGTAATTTTTGTTCCTTAGATTTAAGTACCTAAGATATTTGCGTTTTTATCATTTATTTAGAATTGCACGATTTTTGCAATAATATGATGATAGGGCGTCATAGATTTTTTAAAATGATCGTCTAATAATCATCTGGGAAATTTATTCAGAGATGGAAGAAGTTGATTTTTTTTGGGGCGTTCCATGATGAGTCGTCGGTTAAGGAGTATTGCCACATGGACATTTTGAAAAGGGCGAAACAAATCATTTCGTTAAATATCAACCAACTCATTGAAAGCGCTGCAACGCCCGAAACGATGATCGAACAACTTATTCGGGAAATGGATCAAATCGTTATGAACCTCAGAATGGAGGTTGCCCGCGCAATTGCCGAAGAAAAAGGATTGGCACGTCGAATAAATGATAAGAGGGATAAAATTCAAACTTGGCAAGAAAGCATCGAAACCGCGGTGAGTGAAGGAAATGATAATCGAGCTCGAACGCTGATAGCAAAGAAATTAGACGATGAGAAAGCGCTTAACGAATTGAGGTCGCGACACAAAAAAGCAGGGGCTGTCTCTGAGATGATGAAAAAAGAGTTAGGCTCGTTGGAAGGAAAAATCCAGGAAACTAAAAGGCAAAAAGAGACATTGAGCGCCCGTAAAAATAGTGCTCAAGGTCAGAAATCAAGCATAAACAGCATTCAAAAATTTACCGTTTCTTCGAGGAAGACCGATGATTTATTGGTCGATTCAAAACTGTCAAGCGGGTTATCACATGGTACCTTAGAAAAAGAAATCGACGAGATTGAAACAGAAACGGCGGTCACGCGGGAATTGATGGCATCAAAACCTACACTGGAAGAGACGTTTGATAACATGGAAAGAATGGACCGTATTGAAAAGATTCTAAATGAGATCAAGGCAAAATCAAAAACTAGACGTCAATAAAAAAATAGGGCTAGCTGGAAGGAAGTTTTAATGAGTACACCAAAGCTAAGCGATGCCAGTGACAATATAATAGAAAATCTGGCAGGCCGAATCGCAGAGAGGCAGGGTGGAAAGATATCTCCTTGTCACCTGATTCCATACTTACCGGTATCATTGGAAGTTATAAAAAGCTGTCTTGATCGTATGGTGGACAGAATTGCGGTGTTGTCAGACCGAATAGATAATCTGTATGTCTATACGTTTTCAAACTGCGATGACACGGAAGGACAACCGGGTGCGTTGCATGTAGATTCCTGCTTGTCGTGTGATGCAGACATCTCTCAAACACATAACGATGTTTTTTGTACTTCATGCTCGGAAGCGTTTAAGTCTGAATTAAATAAACTGGCAGAGAGAACCGGTTGGCCTGCTCAGGCGGTATATGAGCATGAAATACTTTATATTACCTCTAATTTTGGGAACCCGGCTCATTTAGAGAATCTCGCTGGGCGTTCTCGTTATACATTGCGCCAAATGAGAAAAAAAACCCAGAAACTATGCCTGGAGGGTTATGCGCGTGAGGCGCTCGATACAGAGGCTGGCGTGATAACGTACCATTTTCCTCCCATGGATTACCCAAGGGATTTTTACAAAAAGAATATGGAACTGATTGAATCTTACCCGTCTTCAGTCATGGAGGAGGTGCAAACGAAGGTGGTACAGATTCTTTTTTCTTTAGGTATTTTAATACTGGGGCTATTTGTTTTAGGTTTTCTGCATGTGCCGTTTCCTTTCCTAGCCCTTTTGTTTTTTGTAGCAGGTCCTGCCATTTCTTTTTTCGTTTGGCGCCGTCGCAAGAAAGTGGAGGAAGATTGATGGAATAAAAATATGGAAAAAATAGATCACACATAGGCCGTATATTTTAGCTTTTTGAATGAAGGAGTTTCAAACCATGAATGGAAAACTACAATCACTTCAGTTTAAAGCCCTTGAGCAGATTGTAAAGGGGGGGTTAATCTGGTTGGCGATCGCTTTTCTGGTGGTGGTGATTTTTTTGTTTACAACGATACGGATCGGACGAGTGACAGGAGAGCAGGTTGGTATTTTGCTAAACAAAATGAATGGAAAAATTACCGTCATCAATCAATCCGGTGTCAAGATTTACAACGGCATAACCAGCGATTTTTACGTACTCGATAAAACACTTCAAACGCTTGAAATGACTGAAATTAAAGGTCGAGGGGATCGAAAAGGTAAAGATGATTTAAAGATCAAAACCATCGATGGCAGCGATGTCTATGTGGATCTAAAGGTTCAGTATAGAATCAGCCCTGAGATTGCGGATGTCGTGATTACAACCTCCGGACGGGGTGATAATTTTAAGGACAAGTGGGCTAGGGATTACACGAGGTCAATCTGTCGAAATCACTTGGGTGAGCTAACAACCGAGGAATTTTACGATGCTTCGAAACGCAATGTGAAAATAATGCAGGCTCAAAAAGAATCGAATAGTAGGCTCAATCCATTTGGAATAAATATCGACAGCATTGTCATTCCCCAGAAACCTCATTTCTACAAGGAATATGAGGAGATGATAAAAAAGAAAAAACTTGCGGACCAGGGTGTCTTGGAGGAAAAATCTAAGGCGCTTGCTGCAAAACAACGCCAGAATACGGTAATTGTAGAGGAAACAAATAAAAAAAATGTCGATGTAGAGCAGTTCACGGGGCAAATGAGACAGAAAATTATCGCTGCAGAGGCGCAGGGTGAGAAGGTTAAAAAAAGTGCGGATGCATACTTCGATCAAGTTACGATTGGTGCGGAAGCAGCCCTCTACCAAATGACGAAAAACGCAGGTGGAATTCTTGCAAGAAAGAAAGCCGAAGCTCAAGGCATCGAGGCATTGAAGGAAGCTCTCGAGGGAGAGGGGGGCCGGAATATGGTTAAACTGGAATATGCCAAGAAACTAAAAAAAATAGCTTTTACCGGAAAGCCGTTTACGATTCAAAGCAACGTTGAGCGTTTCGAACATCTAAAGGGCCCCGCGAGTATCGTACGGAAATAGTAAAAGGAGATGATAGGAAATGAAAGTAATTAAAACGATTTCAATTCTGGTTATTGTTGTAATTGTCGGTCTCTGGTCCATCATTAACCTGGTAACGATTTATATTCCCGTCGGTATGGTCGGTGTGCGCACACAGGAATATGGAGTCTTCGGTCAAAAAGGCGTGGTACAAGAGGACTTCGGTCCCGGCTGGCATCGGGATCTAGGCCCTGTGGATTCATGGGTGCTTTTCGATAGCACCGCGCAAGCTTTGGAAATGACGCGTGTCCCTGGACAAGGCAGTATGAAAGGACGAGATGATGTTCAGGTGCAGTCGGCGGATGGTTATGCGGTATCTGTCGATGTGACGGTAAGATATCGAATTCTGACGGGCGGGGCTCATAAGCTTTATGAGGATACCGGTAGCGGTATCAAATATAAGATTATTGTGCGAAATGAAGCACAGCGTGCCTGTATTGGGCTTTTTGGTCAGATGAAAACAGAGGGTTTTTACAATCCACAAGAGCGTCGCATAAAGGCGGAAGAGGTTAAAAAACGTCTAGTGGAATCATTGCAAGATAATTTTGTTGAAGTCATCGATGTGCTTATTCGCAATGTTCAATTTGATCCGGAATATGAGAATAAAATCCGAAGAAAGAAGTTGGCAGATCAAGAAGTTGAATTAAACAAGTCAATGGCTCGTGCAGAAGAAATGAGAGGAAAAACTCAGATCATCGAGGCGGAGACTCAAAAAATAATGAGTATCATTCAAAAAGAAAAAGAAGCTGCATTGATTCGAATGCAGGCGGACACTGACCGTGAGATTGCTAAAATAAAAGCCGAATATGAGAAATATGCTACCGAGAAAAAAGCAGATGCGGACCTGGTCGCCGCTCAGAAGTACGCCCTGGGCGAACTCTTAGTAAGAAAATCTGAAGCTGAAGGCGAAGGTCTCCGTAATCAAGCGATGAAGGGTTTGGGCGGCAGTACCATCGTTGCGCTTGAGGCGGCTAAAAATCTTGAGTTTTCTGATGTAACCATTTCAACAATAAATATTGATCTTCTGGATTTGGATGGAATGGCCACCAAATTGGGTGTGCCGGAGAAAAAGTAGGAAATCCATTATTTCTTTCCGGATTTCTGCTAGTATAATTTGGTGTATTCAAAATCTTCCGGTATGTTCAATTTCTGATGCGCTTTTTTCTTTTTTTTGGCATTTCGAAAGCGCCAATATCTATGCGGTTATCAAATGGCCGTTTTTTACCTCCTGGAAATGGAAGGGGCATATATTTTATTTTTGCAGGAACGTTTAAAGTGCCTCGGTCTATTAGGAATGAGTTTGGTTTGGGAAAATAAGATATTAAACCATAATCTATCTTTTGTTCGTGGCCCCCAAAGAACGTATTTGTAAAACCATTTGTATTAGCACCATGCGGGAAGAGATTGTTCGATCCCGTAACATTTCCACTTCCTATCCATATATTAGGTTTCCCTAACATAAAGTTATTTTTCAAGATTGCATTACAATCAGGTTTATTGACAACGAGGAAGGCATGTAGCTTTCCTGACTTGGCATACACTGTGTTATTAAAAAAATATAAAGTACCGCCTCTGCTTCCTCCAATGTCCCCTCCGAATAAAATCATTTTAGGATTCAACACCTTTTCACCTTGAACGATCACATTACCGTAAACGAATGCATCAGCCTTTTCATATTCTTTGTACTCTACAAGATCTATTTGACGACTCATTCCTCCTTCAATCCAATTATACCTTATGATTGCTTTCTGACTGCGGCTTTTTATGTTGTTCCCATCTGAATGAAGCTCGCCAAAACGGCTGAACTGAACAACTGTACTTCTTGCACTAAGATATACATTATGATTTTGCCCTCTTTGCCCCTCTGGTTTGTCTCTAAAATCGCCATTATTGTAAATGAAGCTGGTGGAAAGAGTGAATTTATCAACATTTGGGTAATGACCAGTAAGAATCCCCATACCGTTGGTATGTATCTTGCATGTTTTTACCTGGACATTTTTGCTTTTATCAACAAATATACCTGCAGCATTGTCTGCATAGTCGAACCTATTTGTTCCCCATCGAAACTTCAAGGAACTATTGGCATTCCTGATTTCAAGTCCTTCAACAACGATGTTATCAGCAGATATTCCATCTCCAATAATAATCAAACCTCTTCTTGCCTTTAGAGAAGATCTCATTTTTTGAAATTGTTTTGCTCCTGACCCATCTATTATCGGGAGATTTCGTGAGGGTCCTCGAATGCCCCGAATTATTATTGGCTTTTCTTTTGTGCCTGAACAGCGAATCACTAATTTTTCTCGATAGGGTTCTTTCTTCCAATGGATACGCACGATATCTCCTGGTTCCAAGGCATCCCAGTTCAAATCCTCAAGGTTTTTATATTGATACTCAGCGCCAATGTTATATGTGCGAGCATTAGAATGGATTGGGAAAAATATTAGAAAAGTAAAAGCAATCAGAGAAAGTAAATGCTTGTTAATTTTCGCGTCCATAGTCAATGTATTGTTTAATAAAAAATTTAGGATTTTTGCCATATTAATGGTAGGGTCATATCATATTTTTTGCAAGATTTAATTCTATCTTTTATATCAATGTGACGGTTAAAACGAACGTGAAAATCGTTGGTAATAAGAGATTCAACAAAAGAAGACCCTTGACAGCAAAAGCCAGTTGCCGTACGAGAAAGTATTGGCTAATGCATCAGTTCTCGATAACAGATTGCTAAGTATAAAAATGTCGATGAATGAACTTAGAAAGGAGACGCCAAATGTCAAATTACGATGAACTTATGACCCAATTGGTAGGAGCCGCTGATAAATATGCCGCGGTCATTGGGGGGGTACCTGCTGAAACATTGAAGAAACGCCCGGATGGAAAAAATTGGGCGGCGGTGGAAATTATCTGTCACATGCGAGATGTCGATGAAGCTTTCTTTTTTAGATTTCAGACTATTCTCGCTGTGGATGAGTACAAATTTCCGGCAGCCGATGCGGATCGATGGGCAACAGATAGACAATACATGAGGAATGATGCTACCGAGGCGCTATCGGCATTTCGGAAGCGACGCGAGGAAAATATAGAATTTCTAAAAACATTGCAACCCGAACAATGGGAACGCGCCGGCATTCATTCAAAACACGGCCGAATGACCATCACCAACGTCGTAGAACTCATGGTTCGCCACGATAATGATCATCTGGAGCAGTTAAAAACAGCCGTCGCCGGGTAATCATAGTTGGTGTCCGTCCAGAAACGAGGGATTTTGGTCGAGATCAAGGCGTGCGATCCGCCGCAGGCGGATTAACTGCAGGCATATAGTTGATATTCCGAGGATAAAATTTTGAGCATAACTAAACGGAGTGAAACAAAATGAATAAAAGAATAACCGAATTACGGGAAAATGTTCTCTCCGCGCTACCGTATCTCTGTCATGAACGGGCATGTCTTTTAACCGAGTCCTGGCGAGGCACCGAAGGATCACCTGTCGTTATCCGGAGAGCAAAAGCACTTTCACATATCCTTGAAAATATGACGATCTTTATCAAACCCGGGGAGTTGATTGCCGGAAATCCTGGCGAAAAACAAGTGGCATCTCCGGTGTTTCCTGAATACGGGGTTCAATGGATGGAAAGAGAGCTGGATTCTCTACCCACAAGAGAACTGGACAAGTATTTGGTTACCGACGAAACCAAATCCAAACTACAGGATGTTTTCGATTTTTGGCGAGGGAGAAGTTATTATGACCACGTAAAAGAAGAGATTTTATTGAGCTTACCGGCGAATATTTTGAAAGCGTGGGATCCGGAAAATGCGGTACTCAATCAAGCGGTCACCAATTCGGGCAAAGTTACATCGGGGGATGGTCATGTCATTGCCAACTTTGATAAAGTATTGAATCTGGGGTTAAACGGGATTACCGATGAAGCAAGAAGAGAAATAGAGAAGACAGAACAGCAACTGCAGAATCCCGAGGCAATCGAAAAACTGTTCTTCTTAAAATCTCTGAACATTGTTTTAAATGGGGCCATTAAATTTGCCGAACGATTCAGCGACGAGGCGGCCAAATTAGCCAGCCAGGAACCGGATGAAGCGCGAAGGCAAGAATTTAAACAGATGGCAGCCATCTGCGCAAAGGTGCCCGCGTATCCGGCAGAAACCCTGTGGGAAGCCATACAATCCTGTTGGTTTGTCCAACTCATTTTGCAGATCGAAAGCAACGGCCATTCAATGTCTCTGGGACGGTTTGATCAATATATGGCGCCTTTTTACATAGAAGATGTTGAATCCGGCAAAATCACGAACGAGTCTGCCAAAGAGCTCATCCAGTGTTTTATCATTAAATGCAATGAGATCAAAAAGGCCCGGCAAATGTCTCATACCCGTGTCATGCATGGTTATCCCATGTTTCAGACAGTCACAGTCGGCGGACAACATCGCGATGGGACCGATGCGACCAATGTTTTCACATACCTTGTTCTCGACGCTATGGCGGAGGTAAAAATGCAGGAACCGACCGTTGTGGCCAGAATTCACGACCGATCTCCTCAAGAATTTATGATTGCTTGCGGTAAGGCGGTTGTCGAACACGGCGGAGGATTCCCGGGATTTTTTAATGATGAGGTTGCCGTTCCTTCACTGATGAGTACCGGTGTGACCCAAGAAGATGCAAGGGATTGGGCGATTGACGGCTGCTCGGAACTCCTGGTGCCGGGCAAGCACAATACCATTACGGGAGGCACCTGCCATTTCAATTTGTTGAAGATATTAGAGCTTGCTTTAAACAACGGGAAAAATCCTAAAACCGGCGCGACGGTTTGTTCCGGGACCGGCAATTTGGACGAATTTACATCCTATCTGGATGTGGAAAATGAGTTTAAAAAACAGCTTGAGTTTTATTTGGGTGTAGCACCGGTACTGGACACCATCACCAGCAAGGCCTATGCGCGTTTAGCACCAACACCATTCTTATCTTCTGTTCTCGACTATCGTATTCAATACGGTAAAGATGTAGAAGAAGGCGGTGGACCGAATTATCAGAATACCATCGTGCTGGGTCACGGAACCGTTAACGTCGGCAATTCATTATTTAATATCAAAAAGCTTGTTTTTGATGAAAAACAAATCACATTAGACGAGTTAAAACTGGCCTTAGAAACAAACTTCGAAGGACAAAAGGGCCCACGAATCAAAAAGATGCTCCTTGAATCTGCCAAGTACGGTAATGATGAAGATGCGGTTGATAGAATGGTGGCCAATGTACTGGATTGGTTCTGCACCGGCATCACTCGGTACGTACCTTCTCGAGGTGGGCACTATTGTCCGACACCGCAAACGCTTTCTGCCAATGCATACACAGGCGAGTCAATCGGCGCAACACCGGATGGTAGGTCGACTGGTGAGCCGACCGCAGACAATATTTCTCCCATGGCCGGAACGGATCGAAACGGTGTTACCGCAACACTGAAATCCGTGGCCAAATTGGATCACGCCAAAGCGACCAATGGCACCATCCTGAATGTGAAATTACATCCCACGGCTGTGAGCGGTGACGAACGGATTGCAAAATTTGCAGCCCTGGTAAAAGGGTTTTTCGATCTAAAGGGGATGCAAGTTCAATTTAATATTGTATCCGCTGAAACACTGAAAGAAGCGAAAAAAAATCCGGAAAAGTATAACAATCTTATTGTAAAAGTGGCCGGCTATAGCGCCCTTTTCACAACATTGGATGAAAAACTGCAGGATCAAATTATCGCCCGGACGGAGCATTCTGTTTAAATTGAAGACTAAGGTAGATGGTTGCGCAAAAAGTCGAAAATGACGTTTTTATGTCATTCCGGTAGATACCGGATCGAGTCCAGGAGGAATCCAGTAAATTCAATGACTTCTGGATGCCGGTCGAAGATCCCGTTCTTAGCGGGGATCAAGTCCGGCATGACGGTTTTAGGACTTTTTACGAGTTTATCAA
>JAHEHB010000184.1:1718-9925 GCA_024644775.1 Deltaproteobacteria bacterium | reverse complement strand
GTTGAAGGGAGAGGGGCTCATCACGGTTTTGCCCCACAAAGGTGCGCATACTCGCGCCCTAGATGCCCGGTTGGTTAACAATATCTATGATATTCGATCGGCCATTGAAGGACTGATGGCGCGCATCGGTATAGAAAAACTGAGTCCGGATTTAATGGGTGATTTACGGAAAACCCAGGAACGTCTTCGGAAGGCCATTGAACAGGGGAAGGTGTCGGATATCGTGAGCCTGGACAAAGTCTTTCACTCAGCCATATACCGGCTGGCGGATAATCCGGAGGCTTTAGAGATTTACGAGCGGTATGCAGGATTATTGTATTCCTTAAGAAAACGATACGGTTTTGGAAATGACAGATTGCAGCGGTTGTTGAAAGATCATGAGGGTATTCTCAACGCCATGGAAAAAAAGAACCCGGATGAGGTCGAGAGATTGGTCCGATCCCACAGCGCAGGCGCCAAAAGTGACCTTATCCGGATGATGGAAACAACGGATGATACGGTGTCATTCTCCGCAAATGCGGAGTGATCATAACGCATAACTAAAAAAGGAGGAAAAAATGAAAAAGAACAAACTCGCTCTCATCATATTAATAGCTGCGGTGTTGTCTCTACCGGCGAACAGTGTGTTGGCAAAAAAGATCGTTATCACATTCCCACACATGAATGCAGTGGGAGATGCCATCGATAAAACTGCCCAGAAATTTAAGGAGCTGGTGGAGTCAAAAAGCGACAACGTGGAAGTGCGTGTCCATCCTGCCGGCCAGCTTGGAGACGACGAACAGAACCTGGAGGGGATGAAGCTTGGCACGGTCCATGTGACCATGGGCAATCCTGACTATCTTGCAAAGCGGGTCCCGGAGTTTGTGGTGTATACACTGCCCTACATGTTTAAGAACTGGAAACATGTTGAAAAGGCCATGGACGGTGACGTCGGCAAAGCGCTCAACCAGATGCTGTTGGATCAACAAGGTATTCGGATTTTGGCATGGGGTCACAACGGTTTTCGTAATATGGCGACCCGGGAAAAACCGATCCGCTCCATGGCGGATTTCAAGGGTGTCAAATTCCGTTCTCCTGCAATTCCGGTATATGTAAAAATGTTTCAGGCAATCGGCGCCACACCGACACCCATCCCCTGGCCCGAAGTGTATAACGCCATGAAACAGGGAATCGTTGACGGAATGGAGACAACCCCCCTTGGTTTTACCGGTGCCAAGGTCTACGAAGTTGCAAAATACGCAATTATGACCAATCATCTCTACACTGCGTGCAACATCCTTATCGATGAAAAATTCTACCAAGGCCTACCTCAAGATGTACGCAAAGCAATCGATGACGCATCAACGGAGCTCGAGCCCTGGCAACGACAGATGGTGATCGACATGAGTCGTGATGTTTTTGAAACGGTTCAGAAAAAAGGGATGGAAATCATCGAGTTTGACACAAAAGAACTGCGGGAAGCTGTCAAACCGGTCTGGGCCGAATTGACGGCTAACGCGCCGAAAACCCTCGAGTTCGCAGATAAGATCTCAGCACTCATCGAATAGAGTCGCGGGAGTGGCAATCTCCTTTTATTTGTGGCGGCAAGGCGCCCCCGAGACCGGGGGCGCCTTTTAAAAAAATATTTCATAAACACTATGACACGAGTATTTAATCTGGTGGAAAAAGCGGTTGAGGGAATCGTAATCGTCCTAATCTTTGGCATTCTGTTAACCACGCTGATGCAGGTGGTCTCGCGCTACGTGTTCAACGCGCCATTTATGTGGACTGAGGAGCTGGCCCGGAACCTGGGTATCTGGCTGGTGCTGCTGTGCACCGGCCTTGTGGTTCGGGAAGAGAGGCATCTCGGATTCGATATTCTACCTGAGGCGTGGAAACCCTTTTTGCGTCTCATCGCGAATCTTGCCATTATCTTTTTCTCAGTATCCCTTATCAAGGGAAGCATTTCCTTTGTTAAGGTGGCAGGCGGAATGAAATCCACCGCCCTTCAGATACCGCTTTGGATTCTTTATTTATCGATCCCTGTGGGATTGATACTCATGACTATTTTTTCTGTCGACAATTTAAAAAACCACATCCGTTCTTTTTTCCGCCATAAAAAAGGTAGCCGGCTGTGATCACCATTTTACTTGTGGCCTTTTTGATTTTGCTTATATTGGGTGTACCAGTAGCCTTTAGCGGAGGAATCGCCACCATCCTTTCCCTTGTGTTGGCCAGCGATCTGCCCACTGTCCTTGTTTTACAGAGAATCTACAACACCTTGAACTCCTTCTCCCTCATGGCCGTTCCCTTGTTCATTCTCACCGGTCAGTTGATGAACAGTGGTGGAATCACTAGCCGGATTATCAATCTGGCCAAGCTGCTTGTGGGCAAAATCCGTGGCGGGTTGAGCCATGTAAATGTTATTGCCAGTATGGTGTTTGCCGGCATATCCGGTTCGGCGACAGCGGATTCGGCGGGTATCGGGGCAATTTTGATTCCTTCGATGATCAAAGAGGGATACGAGGAGGATTGGGCCGTGGGGATCACTGCTGCATCATCGACGGTGGGTCCCATCATTCCACCCAGCGTTCTTATGATCGTATATGCCTCCATTACCCAGCTATCGGTGGGGCGGCTGTTTCTCGCCGGTTTGTTTCCGGGCGTTCTAATTGGGCTGTCTCTTCTGGTAGCGGGCTATGTATTGGCGGTTCGCAGACATAGAAAACGATCCGACTTCAAGCTTACCCGCTCGGAGATATTCCGATCCATCCTGGAAGGCTGGCCGCCTCTATTGGCGCCACTCATCATCATCGGCGGTGTTACCACCGGTGTTTTTACAGCCACTGAATCCGGAGCTGTTGCAGCACTCTACGCGTTGATTTTAGGGGCTGTCTACAAAGAACTCACCTTTGAAAAATTCTTAAATACTCTGCTTGAAACCGCTAAACATACCACCATTATACTGTTTCTTGTGGGTTGTGCGGCAACCTTCGGTTGGGTCATGGCCCACCAGAACGTGCCCCAAGATATTATGGGTTTCATTATCTCTCTGACCTCAAACAGTCATATCATCCTGCTGCTCATTTTAATCCTGGTGCTCATAATAGGAACGATCGTGGACGGGTTGGCAATCATATTGGTTTTCGTTCCGGTGTTTTTTCCCCTGACCAAAAGCCTTGGTTTTGATCCCTATCATTTTGCATCCGTATTCATCGTGGCTGTTATGATTGGTGCGATTACCCCGCCGGTGGGGATTCTGCTCTATATCAGCTGCAGCGTGGGGGGGGTGTCCATCAGAAAAACAATGCCGCTTATCTGGGTGTTCGTCGGTGCGATGACCATCACCCTGTTGCTTGTCGCCTATGTTCCTGTTTTATCAACCTATCTGCCTTATGCCTTAATTAAATGAAATTGATCAAGCGTCCGAATAATATGAACAATTTATCTGTTAAGCCATTTGACGGCACTCCCTTAATCAATATGCGCGAACACTGGACAAATTGGGCTGAACACGACCGGTACGCCATCCCCGGACGAACCGGATGGGTTGCTTGAATCCTACGAAAGAAACGAAGTATGATTCGAATTAGGAGATCGTATATGGATCAATTAACAGGTAAGGTGGCGCTTGTCACTGGCGCTTCGAGGGGGCTCGGCGCCGGTATTGCGATGGTGCTGGCTGAAATGGGATGCGACGTTATCGTAAACTGCCGATCGGAAGTAAAGAAAGCTGAGGAGGTTGCCGGACAGATTGCCGGGCTGAACAGAAAAGCCACGGTAATGGGAGCAGATGTAAGCGATAAAGAACAAGTGGATAAGCTCTTTAACCGGATTCAACAGGAATTTGGACAGCTCGATATCCTGGTCAATAACGCAGGCACCAGCCAGCCGAAAGATATCTTCGAGATCAAACTCAAGGATTGGGAGTTTATCTTAAATACCAATCTGCGAAGTTGTTTTCTTTGTTCAAAACGGGCGATGGAAATGATGAAAGAAAGGGGGCGGGGTCGAATTGTGAACATGAGTTCTGTCGTAGGGCACCAGGGGGCTCTCTACGGTCATGTTCACTATGCAGCAACCAAAAGCGGGATTCTTGGATTTACAAAATCCCTTGCGCGAACCGCCGCACCCTTCGGTATAACGGTCAATGCGGTCGCTCCCGGGATTATCGAAACAGCGTTGCTATACGACACCGTCGGTAAGGAGCAGGTAGAGAAGCTGGCGGAGGCTACCCCACTGGGACTTGGGAAACCCAGAGACATCGGTTTGGCCGTGGCGTTTCTTTGCGGAGAAGGGGGTCGCTACATAACCGGTGCCACCATCGATGTCAATGGCGGGATGCATATGCGATAGAAGTTTTCTCGCTTCCAAAAAGAGCGGATTAAAACGCGGGCAAATGATTAAAGAAACCGGTTACTCTAAAAAAGGGGGTTATTTAAGTGAAGATAGCAGAGGTTAAAACCTATATTGTAAATGCATTTAGACTCAACTGGGTCTTTGTAAAAGTGAGTACGGACAACGGATTGACTGGCTGGGGTGAATCCTCTTTAGAATATAAGGCCCAGGCGGTGACTGCCGCCATAGGGGAGCTGGAGCGATACCTAGTCGGCGAAGATCCTTTTCGTATAGAACATCATTATGAAAATATGTTTCGTGACAGCTACTGGCGTGTCGGCCCGATTTTAATGAGCGCTGTTTCCGGAATAGAAATGGCGCTTTGGGATCTACTGGGCAAACATCTCGTTGTTCCTGTCTACCAGCTTTTAGGCGGTAAAATAAATGAGCGCGTCAAGGTATATGCCAACGGGTGGTTTAAAGGGGCTACAGTGCCCGATCAGTTTGCCGAAGCTGCCAAGCGGGCCAAAGAGAGGGGATTTCGTGCATTGAAGTGGGATCCTTTCGGCCGGGCATATCAAGATTTGAGCGCAACAGATTTGGACTTTGCCTTACGGTGTATCGACGCGGTGAAGAATACGGTCATGCCGGATGTTGACATTCTCATCGAAGGACATGGCCGGTTTAATCTTCCCACCGGTATTAAAATTGCCAATGCTTTGGAACCGTTTAATCCGTTGTTTTTTGAAGAACCGCTGCCGCCGGATAATTTTGCAGCACTATCCGAGCTGAGAAAAAAATCGCCGGTGCCCATAGCAGCCGGGGAGAGGGTTTACACCATCTATGGGTTCAGGGATTTATTGGCCCAAAAGGCCGTTGACTTCGTCCAACCCGATGTGAGTCATGCCGGGGGATTGATGCAATGCAAAAAGATCGCTGCCATGGCTCAGGCGGACTATCTGGCGTTCGCAGCGCATAACCCCAGTGGGCCGATTGCCAACGCAGCGACACTACAGTTGGCTGCATGTACCCCCAATTATGCCATACATGAGATCATGGCGACTGATGTGCCGTGGCGCAAAGAAATCGTGGATGAAAGCCTGTCTTTTAAAGATGGGTATTTGGAGATTCCGGATAAACCCGGGCTGGGTATCGAAATAAAGGAAGAGAACTTGGCTGATTACCCGTACCAACCAGTGAATCTTCGTCATTACTCAGGTCACCTCACCAACATCCGGCCACATGATGAAGCGCCTTATTTCTGATGGCGTTCTGAAATAAAAACATTCAAAATTCAGAATGGACGGTTTGTAATCGCCTTTGAACTTGATAGGGTAGCACTTATGCTCAACGCGCTGATCCACAGTGATACCGATGCTGGCCCGGTTGAGTCTGTTTAGGGCGACACTCGGTTTAGATCGAGGATTTCCATGCGATTGTTTACTTCCGGACGGCGTGTTGATGGGCCTTCGGTAAGCACAACGAGATTTCCTTCGACACCGTGAGAATCGAGCCATTTATTAATAAATGGCTTCCAGTCTGTCGGGTGTTCTGTTTCGTACACCGGAAATACGCCATAGGAAAACAGAAGATTCTGACACGTTTTTTCTTGCGAACTTACAGCGGTTATCCAAACCGGTAGCCGAAACCGTGTGATATTTTGTGCGGTCCCACCGCTGCGGGTCGGAACCACAATGGCGGCCGGTGTAATCTGCTGTAAGGTAGTTTCAACACTCATGGCGACCAGTTCCTGTAATGTCAAATCGCGTTTTCGGCCGTAGCGTTCTAATACCGCCTCAATCGTATCGGACGGACGGTGCGGCTCAATGGATGCAGCAATTTTGGCAAGCATCGCCGTTGCATCGACGGGATAGTTTCCCATTGCGGATTCTCCGGAAAGCATCACGCAGTCTGTACCGTCAAGAATCGCATTGGCCACATCCGTTGCCTCTGCACGGGTGGGAAGGCGGTTATGGGTCATGGACTCCAGCATTTGGGTAGCGGTGATCACCGGTTTGCCTTCTATGTTTGCTTTTTCCATTAGTTGTTTTTGAATCACGGCGATCTCTTCAATAGGTATCTCCACGCCAAGATCCCCTCGTGCGATCATAGCACCGTCGGCAGCGTCGAGAATTTCATCCATGTGATCAAGGGCCCCATACCGTTCAATCTTAGCAATGATAAACGGCTGATGCCCCAGTTTCGATGCCGCGTTGCGGACTGCGGCGATATCTTCGCCCGTTTCCACAAATGATTGACTGACGGCGTCTACACCCTGTTCCAATGCAAACTTCAAACATTCATGATCACGTTTCGTAAAGGCACGGATGCCTAAATCGATTCCAGGAAGATTTAGACCTTTTCGGGAACGAAGCTGACCTCCCACAATCACCTTGCACTGCACATCGGTGTTCTCAACACAAATTACTTCCAGTTGGATAAAACCGTCGTTGAGAAATAACTTATCTCCGGGTTTTACAGCCTGCGGTAATCGAGAAAAACTCACGGAAACCCTCTTTTCATTGCCAACAATCTCTTCGGTGGTCAATGTGAACGAGTTACCGGACTGTAATTCTATCGGTTCCGACTCCAATTGACCGATACGCATCTTGGGGCCTGGTAAGTCTGCCATTATTGCCACGCGGCGGCCCGTGGCTTGAGCCGCCGAACGGATTTTTTCGATCACTGATTTGTGTCCCGAAAAATCACCATGTGAAAAATTGAGTCGTGCGATATTCATGCCGGCTCTGATCATCTTTTCTAAGATCACCGGCGAATTAGACGCCGGACCAATGGTGCAAATGATTTTCGTTTTGTTGGCAGGAAACGCCATTACGTTCTCCAGTTATACTTATTCGCCAATAACCGCCAATTTTTCAATTAAGTCAACCACCCGATTGGAATACCCCCACTCATTGTCGTACCAGGAAATTACCTTGAGGTAGCCGTCGTCCTGAGAGCTTGTAGAGAGTGAATCGTATATACTGGAGTGGGGATTGCCGATAATATCGCTTGAAACCAGTGGCGCCTCACTGTATTCAACAATCTTATTCATCGGTCCGGCGGCTGCCTCTTTCACCGCGTCATTCACATCCTGACGCGTCACCTTTTTTCGGAGACGACATACCAAATCGACAATGGAGCCGTCCGGTACCGGAACGCGCATCGCCATGCCATCCAGTCTCCCTTGAAGTTGCGGCAGTACTTTACCCACTGCCCGGGCAGCACCTGTAGTTGTGGGAATGATATTTTCTCCAGCCGCCCGGCTCCGGCGAAAATCCTTGTGCGGAACATCGGCTAAGCGTTGGTCGTTGGTGTAAGCATGAACCGTGGTAATGAATCCCTCCTCGATACCAAAAGATTCGTCGAGGATCTTTGCGATGGGGGCAAGACAATTCGTGGTACAAGACGCATTTGAAACAATCGCGTGTTCAGGCTTCAACTGGTCTTCATTGACTCCCATTACAATGGTGGCATCGATTTCATCTTTGGCGGGTACGGTAAGAATCACTTTCTGAGCGCCTGCCTGTAGGTGCTTTTCGATGGATGCCCGGTCTCGAAACACACCCGTGGATTCTATGACGAGCTGAACGCCCATCTCTTTCCAGGGAGTCTCTGCCGGATTTCCATGGGCGGTCATCACGACCTCCTTCTCATCCACAAACATGACATCGCCTTCAATTCTGACTTCTTTGGGGAAAATGCCCATGACCGTGTCGTATTTGAGGAGATAAGCAAGTTGTTCATTTTCAAACAGATCGTTTATCGCTACCACATTGATATCGTCTCGATCACTTAAAATCCGGAAAACGCTCCGGCCGATCCGACCGAATCCGTTGATGCCGACTTGGATTGTCATCGCGTCCCCTCCTTGTCTAGGTCACCAAATT
>JAHEHB010000184.1:0-1708 GCA_024644775.1 Deltaproteobacteria bacterium | reverse complement strand
ATAGCCCCACCCATTGTCATACCATGCCAGGGTTTTGGAGACCGTGTCTTTTTGAACCATGGTTGCTTGGGCGTCGAATGTGCTGGAGTATGGGTTTCTTATGATATCGCTGGATACAATCGGCTCATCTTCATAATCGAGGATGTTTTTCCAACGATCGCTTGTTGCCGCCGTTCGAATGACCTCGTTAATTGCCACTTTCGTAACCGGCTTTTTATGCCAGCAGACAAGATCCACCACAGATCCGTTGGGCACCGGCACATTTATCGAAGCGCCGGTGATTCGCCCCTTCAATTCAGGAATGAGTTCGGTAATTACCTGCGTTGCATTCGTGTCTTGTGGAATGATGTTTTCTGCTGCCGCACGTCCCCGTCTTTTATCTTCGGCTGGGACATCCGCCAACCGCTGTTGATTGGTATAGGCGTGAACCGTACTCAAAAATACCCGCTCAATACCAAACGCTTCATATAATATCTTTAGTATCGGTGCTGCGCAGTGGGCCGTACAGGAACCGTTTGAAATGATACTATCCTCCGGCCGAAGCTTGTCATCGTTAACTCCCATCACAACGGTGATATCGGGAGGTGTTTTCATCGGAACGCACAGAACAACTCGCTTTGCACCCTTGTTCAAGTGGCGCTCGAGCGCTTCGCGGGTGCGGTTCTGGGCGGTCGCTTCGATAACAATGTCTACGCCTAAATCCCCCCAAGGCACATCTCCCGGGTCCTTTTCGGACAGCATGGGTATCTGTCGTCCAACGACATACAAATTGCCTTCCTTAACACTTACCTCATCGGGAAACGGACCCAAAATCGTATCGAATCGGAGCAGATATTCCAGCGCTTTATGATCGGCGATATCACAAATCGCTGCCAATTTTATATCTTCCCTTTGATAAAGAATGCGAAAGAGATTGCGTCCGATCCTCCCAAAACCCATTAAACCGACTCTTATCGTTTCCATTTTAAACCTCCGGTATTATTTCAAAATCAACTTCGATAAGTGGCATGCCCCGTGCCTTCGGCGGATAGTACGTCCATGTTTTCCATAATTTTTCGATAATTATTACTCAAATACATAAATATAACAACTATGTTAATATTTTGTTAGAAATAATGATGAATTCGTAAAAAGCCGAATTCATCAAGTGTTTAGTGTTTCGTATTTAGTATGTTGTTTAAAATATATGGTATCGCCCATTAAAGGGTAGTTTGTTAGAATACTAAACACCAAACACAAAATACAAAACACTTTAGTAAAAGTTAACTTTAAACGAAAACAGGATGACGGGCTTACCGGCGAGTTGCATGTCAACCGGTTGAAAATCTTCTAAAAATACCGCTTGACAATAGGAACCGTTTGGCTTAGGGAAAAATGATCGGTTTTACATTTCGGATCGCTTTCCATATATTGTGGAAGCCAAACAGTTATCATACAATTTTCTCTTCCCGATGGCCTGAATTGAAAAATCAGGTTCATATCAAATTTTTCAAATGTGACAATGTCACCAGAAAGGAGGTCAAAATGACAAAGAGAATCTTGACGACAACAATTTGTATGGCCCTTGCAACGGCATTGCTGCTCCTGCCAAACTCAGGAGTGCAGGCCGCAGATAAAATCGGCTGGGTCGGTCCCGTTTACAAGGAGTTATCCGCCAGCCTGACCAAGGGATTTAAAGCGTACTATAAAAAGACCTATGACAAGGACG
>JAHEHB010000561.1:1913-3076 GCA_024644775.1 Deltaproteobacteria bacterium | reverse complement strand
CCTCATGATCGATAATATTTATTAAAAATCTTGGGTAAGATCTATGGATAATTTCGCAAAGGCATTCATTGAAGCTATATTCCCTGTAAAATGTATGGGGTGCGGGATATTCTTTCATCCGGCCGAATACAAGCGGGCGGCTCTAATCGATGCTGATCTAACCGTTGTAAAACCTTTTGTGTGTTCAAAATGCATCGAAGGATTTTTACCGGTTCGATCTCCCATGTGCGTACGCTGTGGAGAGGTATTTCAAACTTCAGAAGGGGAGGATCATCTCTGTGAAAACTGTATAAAGACATCTCGGGCCTTTCATCTTGCGCGGTCATTCGGGACGTACGATCAGACGTTGATGACCCTGATCCATCGATTCAAATACGGGGGAAAAATTCAATTGGCAAAACCCCTTGCAATGCTGCTCCTATCCGCTTTTATTCGATTTTGGGAGAATATTCGTATCGATGTGATTGTACCGGTTCCGTTGCATGTTAAACGGTTTCGAAAACGGGGGTTTAACCAGGCGTATTTGCTTGTCAAAGACTGGGAGCGTATCGTTCCCATCGGAATAACCGTACCACCGGTTGTTAAAGACGTACTCCTCCGAAACCGTTGGACCGCACCCCAAACGGGATTGGGGCGAAAGGAAAGGACTACGAATATCAAAAATGCGTTTTCAGTCATCAATAAATCGGTAATCGTCGATAACAAAATTCTTCTTGTGGATGATGTGTATACAACGGGTGCAACCGCCGAAGCGTGTACGGACATATTGCTGCGTGCAGGCGCTCGACAAGTAGATGTGCTCACCCTGGCAAGGGCATGATTCTGTCTTATCCGGGTAGCGGAGAGTGAAAATTTGACTTCGGAGAAAATTTTAGCCTTACGTCCACTGATAGAACGGTTGAGCGTGCATCGCGCGGCCGGTAAGCGGATTGTGTTTACAAATGGCTGTTTTGACATCCTACATGCCGGCCATGTTCGTTATTTGCAAGAGGCAAAAGCGCAGGGTGATATATTAGTGGTGGGAGTCAACTCTGATGTAAGTGTAAAGCGATTAAAAGGAGAAGAGCGTCCTTTACAGCCTGAACTTGAAAGGGCTGAAATATTAAATGCCTTGGAGTGTGTGGATGCTACTTGTTTATTTACTGAAGACACTCCATATGAAC
>JAHEHB010000561.1:0-1903 GCA_024644775.1 Deltaproteobacteria bacterium | reverse complement strand
CCTACATGCCGGCCATGTTCACTATCTTGCTGTAGCAAAGGCTGAGGGGGATATCCTGGTGATCGGTCTGAATTCCGATGTGTCGGTTCAGAATATTAAAGGGACTCAACGACCCATTATTCCGGAAGGTCAAAGGGCATTTGTTTTGGCGAGTCTGGAATATGTTGATTATGTTGCGATATTTAACGAACCGGATCCTTACGATCTGATTCAAGCCATAATGCCCGATGTGTTGGTGAAGGGTGCGGACTGGAAGGAATCCGAGATTATCGGCGCCGATATTGTGAAAAAAAACAGTGGGCGTGTGGTAAGAGTTAGGATGATGTCGGAGGTCTCCACCTCAAAAATCATCGAAAAAATCATCCGTACTTCTACGAATCATTCCGAATGATATTAAAAGAGAAAAACGGTATTAAATACTTTACATTTCCTCACTTATCAAACGATCCGTATATTTGGCACGGTATCTTTACGAGATCCGGCGGATACAGTCAAGTGCCCTTTCAAAGTCTTAATATCGGCAACGGCTTGGGAGACCAACCGCAGGCCGTGCAGCAAAACCGCAAACTCATCTCGCAATGTGTCGGTGAAAGCGACATGGTATATATCGCCCAGAATCACGGAACGGAGATACTCATTTTTGGGAAAGACGATGAAATCGGCACGCCTATTGCAGATCCTCATTCGTACATCGGCGACGCGATGATAACAAATATTCCCAATAAATTTCTGGCGATTCAAGTGGCAGACTGCCAATCCGTATTCTTGTATGACCCCATGCGACAGGTCTTGGCGAATATACATGTTGGATGGCGCGGTAGTGTAAAAAACATGATTGGTCTTTGCATCGAGAGAATGAAAACGACATTCGGATCTTTCCCTGGAGACATTCTAGCGGGAGTGGGGCCTTCTCTTGGCCCCTGTTGTGCTGAGTATCGTAATTATCGGAAAGAGATACCTGAGGGATTTTGGAAATTTAAAGATAAACACCATCACTTCGATTTTTGGTCCGTTACAACGGATCAATTAATATCTGCGGGCGTATTAGCGAAAAATATCCGTAACAGCGGCATGTGTACCATGTGCAACACGGATCTTTTTTTTTCCTATCGAGGCGAGGGGGTTACGGGCAGATTTGCTGCCGTTATCGGACTGACGTAAATATTGTATGCCTAATAAACCATCACAAAAAAAAGCGGTCGCTTTACAATACCGGCCCGAAAAGAACGCTGCCCCTAAGGTTTCTGCCAAGGGAAGCGGTCGGGTGGCGGAAAAGATCATTGAACTTGCCAAAACCCATGGCATACCGGTCAAAGATGACCCGGATCTAATCGAAGTCCTCTCGAAACTCGATATTGAGGAAGAAATTCCCCCCAATGTCTATATCGCAGTGGCAGAGCTACTCGCGTTCGTCTATTCCATAAATAGGAAAAAACAACCGATCTAGGCATTTAATTCCACCGGCTGCCTCAGACTGCTCGCCGATATATTCATTTTACTATATTTAAATAACTATTTAATATTATTAAATTAGTTTTAACAGCCAATCGATGGGCCACAGGATCGCCGAAGGTGATTTTCCTGCTGGCATCCATATTGCAGCATTGCAGATTGATTCGGAACTATCTGAGGAGTGCGACACATATGATACTTCAAATGACACAGGTTGTACAAGGTGGATTACGGCAAGAAAGAAAGCTTGAAGCCATTACCAACCATCTTGCCAATGTCAGCACCACCGGATTTAAAGGCGATGTCCTGTCTTTTGATGCGCTGTTCAACGCCCATATGAATATTGATTTTACACCCGGTGATATCCGGGAGACTGAAAATGATCTTGACTTTGCGTTGGGTGAGGATGGTTTTTTTAAGGTTCAAACACAACAGGGGATTCGATATACCC
>JAHEHB010000560.1 GCA_024644775.1 Deltaproteobacteria bacterium | reverse complement strand
TGTGGCTTTCCAGCGAACCTCTGAATAGATTCAATCTTCACGAACGGTGCAACCTGGCCGCCCGATCCCGTTGGTGCATCGAAAGCTGTATTCTTGTTGAAAAACATCATGGATATGTATGAGAGCAATCACGGTAATCAATGGACAGACATTCAGGATAAATAAGGGTTGCAACCTGAAGCCAGCAGACCCAAGTCTTAACCGATAATTTTCTCAGCTTTCAGTAATGTCCTGGTCAGATACTGTTCTTTCTTTCGTTCACTTGCATGATTGGTCCAATCTTGCCTTTCCTGTAAAATGCAATTGTAAACTTCCATTCGGGTAAATCCTCTTCTATAAAGCGCCAAAGCATATGCAAAATCGGTAGCGGATTCGTTACCTTTATTATAAAGGGACCGGGTAATATTGTTTTTATGACACACTCCCCCCTGGGGTTGATGGGAAAAAGCCCTTTGAGAGCAAGAGGATAAATCAATTTCAGGGATATTCGCCTGGCTTTTCCAATCAACCCATATCAGTTTTGCCAATGGATACTGCCCTGAAGGCGTTTTGTGTTTTGCCTTTCTGTTCCTGAACCCAGGGCATCTGCCCCATCTGTTTTTAGGGTCTGCACCGGGGTCGCTGTGTAATTTCCCCAGCCAATACCGTTTTTCCGCAAGATCAAGGGGACGGGAACTATGAATCCATACCTGATAATTGCCGGGCGAAGTTTCTATGACCATTCTGCCGGGTTTAAAAACTCCAGGTTTTAATTGGTGCTGCCGGGTGAGCAGGGCGCTGTCTAAATCGTCTGCAAGAAAGTAATAAGGCTGGATGACAGAATCCGGTTTAATCAGGATGTGTCTGCCGCTTGCATTTTCGGCTTTAAGATAGGGGATATTTTTAGGGGAAGGTACGACCGGCCATTTTCCTGTTGATTCATCAAGGACAGCCAGGCTGAAGCGATGGCTAAAATAATTACAGATTTTCCATAAGATTCTTTCCATGGATTGATGTGCCCGGATTTAGAAATCCGGGCATATAGAGTTTATAACTGCTCATCGCAGCCCACAGAACCATCCTCTGACTTTCTTTTTTGGAATTGTCTGAACAGCTGATATTCTTTACTTAAATTTTCAAGCCCTGCTTGAAGCATCTCAAGGATAAAGCATTGTAATTCTATATTTATTTCCTCAAATAACATGTCAGGATCATCAAAACGGCTCATATTATTCTCCTATGATTTTTTGCTGGGTGGTTGTCTGGAAAAAATTTCAATAAAAAGTTTTTCATCCAGTTGGCTGAGTTCTTTTTCAATACCGGCGGTCAACATTTCACAGGCCATATTGTTCAGAACCCGTAAATTACCGGCACAATGGTCCACGAGGGTTTTGATCAACGTTTTGGTCATCAAATGTGGTGCGCCGGCAGTGTTCAAGCAATGATCCATATAGTTCATCAGATCCTCCCTGATATAAGGGTCCAGCTTCATCCGGAACTGCATCCGGCTTCCCAGGGACATCAACGCCCTTGTTCTGAATCGTTCCGGCAGACGGGTATCTCCACACAACACAGTGGTCAGCAGATTTTGGGAGTCAAAATCCGTGCTGTTTAACAGACGCAGCTCGTTTAAACAGCCGGTCAGCATCTCCTGGGCTTCGTCTATAATAAGGATGGGCCGGAACAAGGTCGTTTTTACATGATTTTTCCAGCGTTCACGAAGGTCCTTGAATCCGCCGTAGCGGTTGGCAGGACTTAGATTGACACCGAACAACACACCCATTTCCCGGTAGAAATCACCGACACTGCTTTGGGGACGTTCCATTACCCCGACAACAACCTCGTCAAGTTTGCCGAATTTATGGGCAATAAGCTGCAGTGTTTTGGATTTGCCCAAGCCCGGTTCACCGCTGATCAGAGCAAACCCACCGTTCATGGTCATATTTTCAAGACGAAAAATAAAGCTGTTCATCGTGGGTGGATGCCATAAGGCTTCCACCGGAATGCTGGGTAAAAACGGATTCCATTTAAGGCCGTAATAAGCCAAAAGTTGTTTGTCGTTCACGATTCTCCTTTGGGCAAGTAGGCCGGGGGCATACCGCTTTGGGCATACTCAGCCATCAATCTTCTCAATAAAGCAGGTTCGGATTCATTCAATGGCTCATCAGGTACAATGACCTGTTTGGGTCTGGATTTGATCTTTCGTTTTCCGGACGCATTCTTGATTTTGTCCTGGGGATAGATGGGAGCGATCTTTTTTCCTGTTTTGGGGTCCATAAGCCAGGCCATGGTTTTATCCCAATTGGTAAAGCATACATGCAATTGCAGCATGTGATGAAACCGGGAAGGAATTTCAAACCTTACGCCGTTGATGGACACGGTACCGTCAGACTTCCTTTGCTTTCTGGATTCGCAGACTGTAAAGGCGAACCGCATGTGTTCATCATCCGGTGCCGGACGGGCAACGTCTTTGCCTTCCAGCAAGCATTTGATTGGTGGCATACCGATATCACGATGCTTATTTTTGTTATACTCCATTTCAACCCAGGCCTGACTGCTGTCATTAAGATAAGCCAGGGTTAAAGGGTTTACCCGGCCCAACATGGCCATCAACCGGCCTTCAAGGGTACCCCAGAAGGCCTCCTGTTTACCGTTTTGATATGGGCTGTAGGGTAATGTCGTTTCATGGAGTATCCCGGTCTTTTTAAGACCGTTACAAAATTCATGGGAAGTCATGGCAGCGCCGTTGTCTGTCATTAATGCCCTGGGCAGTCCCCGCTTAAAAAATGCCTGGGTCAACCCATGGATTAAATCCTGGGTTGTTTCACCCAAATACCATTGGATGTGGCAACACAGACGGGAATGGTCGTCAAGAATACATAGGGCTTTAGGTGTGTACCAGTTGCCGTTGTTGTCTACCACCCGCAGACTGCCTTCATGAAAATCCAGGTGCCACAGGCCGTGCACATATTCTGCCTCATAGCTACGGATTTCATGATTTTCAAACCGCTGTGCAGCCGTCTTCATACCCGCTGTCTGCTTTTTCTTTGCCGATGGTTTCCTGGTCCATCCCTTTTCTACCATACGTCTCCTGACACTGGCGTAGGAA
>JAHEHB010000559.1 GCA_024644775.1 Deltaproteobacteria bacterium | reverse complement strand
CTGCATATATTTCGATTTCCTGACTGTTCATAGGTGAAGGCGCCGTGCGATATCCGATGTCAGGGCGGTTGACCCCAAAGGCCGCCCAGAGAAGATCGGACAGCACCTGACGGGATATCGGTTTGTTACTAAAGGAGCGTGTAGATTTACGGTTTTTCAATGCGGTCATCAATGAGCCGTCGTTATCGATAGTTGATGGCGGCAACATCTCAAAGTCTTTTTGTGCTGCAAAAAGTTCCGATGGTTTCAATACAGCTAGGGCTGTTCCTCCGGCTGCCGCACCGAGAAATTTTCTTCTGGTAACATCTGACATTGTTTATTCCTTTTACGGGTCGTTCTTGTTTTGAACAGCCTTGAAAATAATAAACTATTCGAAATTTAGAAACTTTTTTTAAACGGTTGCACCGTCTGGTATTTTTCGAGCCATATAACGCTGTGGCTTACCGACGAGGGCCGTTTATTGGCCCGAGTCCGCTGTAATGCCACTTCTTAGTTGGTGCACCATCCACCCTGTGCGCCATTTTTTGATTAGCATTCATGTAAGTACGACCCCGACTGCAAGGCCCACTCCATAGAAAAAGTGGTTGGCGAGAGGAGTGATGAAGGCCTTGACTCTCTCCGGAGACCTCCTGCCAAACGCTCCGAGGCCAATCGCGGGGTAAACGAAAAAGAAGGAAACCGCCGTCGTCGTAACACCATATATGACGGCCCATAACGGTGACACAGGTTCTCCGACCCAGAGGACCCAATTTAATACGAATGGGACCGCGAGGCCCACGCCAATGGCGAAGTGCGCAAGATAACCGTAAACCATCTCGTTGGGGACTCGCTCCATTTCATCCGGATGTCTATAATGAAAGCGCCCATGTTTCCAGCCCGCAACCATCCGACCGATCATTGCAACATCTATCTTCAGAAACACTCCAGTACGGGCAACGAGATTGTTAAACAAGTCCATTGCCAGCGTCCCGAGCACGCCTGCTACAATTCCGGATGCAAGGAAATCCATCAAACCTCCAACGTTGACGTGGGAGTTACCAGCCTGCGAAGACCATTCTATCAGACTCGACGACACCTAACATACTGCTGTGGGGCGAGCGGTTTTTTTCGCTTTCCTATCAGCATTTGGTTACCTTTTTATTGCAACATAACCACCAAAAAAGATAGGCTTTAAAAAACTTATGAATTTTAAAAAACCCCGCTTCGTTAAATAGAGATTCGATACGATTTTGGGGAATGAAGTGAACTTCTTTTTCCCGTATCATAAATTCTTTTTTAACCCTATCGCCATCTCCCCTTATAAATAGCTGTTGATTTTTCCACGCAGCATTAAGAGTATTATATTCATCCGTACCAATCTCTCCTTCAAGGTCAACAAGAACTATAAGAGCACCGGATTTTAATTTTTCGGAAATGCCTTTCAAGAAATTCAATTTTGCACCGTCATCTGGCAGAAATTGCATAACCAGAATAGATGTAGCAGCGTCAAAGTCTTTATCTTTTACATCATCAATTAGACCCCAACAAGAGAAATCCGGTTCTCCTGATAAGCGGCAGCCACCTTTTTTCTAGCGATTGAAAGCATCGGCTCTGCTGGATCAAAACCGGTCAGAGTGACACCGCTTTTCCCGGTCAGATTGAATGATGGGTTAACTTGTTCTTTAACCAAACGATGTATTTCTCGTATCCAATAGAGCTAAAATTATTAGAAAGATGATTCATAAAACCATGCATATACTGAGTTCGGTGTATTTTTACTCTCGGTTTGTTTGAAAACTCCCGCGAAAATTTTTCAACATCAAAAGTTGGCTCCGATTTGGGTACTAACAATTCCACACAAACGGTTGGAGTGATATTTTGGTGATAACGGATTTGAGAACCGTAAAAGCAGACCACCCGTTGAAATACCAAAGGGCTCAAAATTTCCGATAAAATCCAGGCGGCGGAAGCACCAACGCTGAAACCGATAATTTCAGTTTGTTGTGAAATAGATGTTACGTGTCGATTAATGATTTTGCAATAACTTTCCAAGCCTACATTCTTCATGAAATATTCATATGCTTTTATCTCGTCTGTGAAAGAGATCTCCGCTCCTGCGTATGGATCGATTATCTCGACTTTTTCACTGATAGCCTCAGCCAAGGCCTTAAGTGAAGACGTTTTACCAAATATATCAGAAACTAAAATTGTTCGCATATTTTTAACAGACCGTTAACGTTTGAACTGAGACGCGCACGGTTTTTGGTGCGTCGGATTCTCGAGCGACTTCTTATGCACTATCCATTGATCATTCTTTTCGGGACGTCTCACCAATCGGCGACGCGAAACCCTTTCACGCCTCCTCCCAATCCAGTAGTGTAATCATCCATCGATCATTGACACACTTCATGGAAATAAAGTGCTTTTGCCGCCACCATCCACTGGCGAATGTTACCGTTACGTCGGCGCTGAATCCGTTGCTGGAGATCCGTGGGTTGACCAGCCTTCCGGACAGGTAATAGTCTCCGGTGACAAATTCGTGTGACAGAGGATACAGCACAATTCGATTGGGTGACTGAAGGGTTTTCCAAAAAGCAGGTAGCGATGCACGCAACCTTCCCTTGGACACCATCGCGGCACCCATGTAGGAAAACCGACCCTGTTCATCCAGGCATGCCAAGAACCGGTTCAGATCGAGCCGATTCTTGGCATCCTGATACTCAATGAGCAGAGCGATAATTTCGCCTTCAACCTTGTTTTTCGGCTGGTAATCCGCCAAGTCAACCTCCCCCGGGAGATCGCAGGCAAAGGTCAATGTTAACAGAACCAGCCCTATGCAAAAAATGATTTTTCCCATCACTGGGGGACCTTGAAATAGTATGACACGCCAAGAGCAAACCAATCCGGATCCACTTCTTGAAATTCCAGCCGGTAATTACGCGAATCACCCTTCGGATCCTGATCAGCGCTGCCAGGGCAGTACCTGATGTTCGAATCGAAAAAGGAATAGGTTTGATCATCCATACCCATTTAAAGGGCATTCATGCGGGACTCCCTGTGGATGATGACCCGACTACGATGCGCTGGAATGACACATCCCGATGACTGCGG
>JAHEHB010000558.1 GCA_024644775.1 Deltaproteobacteria bacterium | reverse complement strand
CATCGGGAGAAACCATGATGGAAAGGAGCTTCACGAACACTGCATAATCGTAGCTGGCATTCTCATCCACATGTTTGAAATGGTATTCCACCCATTCGTTGCCCAGGCCCCTGGTATCAAATGAGATCAGATCTTCCTCTACCTGTGGAGGCAGTTTCAGAGGGGTCTGGTTATTCACCTCCACAATGACCCGGCTGATCCCTTTCATCCGTGCATCGTAGATCAATGCATCGATGTTCTCAAACTGACCCCCACTGTATTCAGAGGCTTTCATCAACTGGTAGTAGGCGTCGCGGTAGTCCTGTTTCTGCAGCGCATTCTCCAGCAAACCCTTTCCATTGTTGTAAAAGAAGTCGGCCGCCTTTCTTTTGGCCTCGATCATCGCCGCATCATAATCCACGTATTCATAACTGTAAGTCTTTCCATCCACATTCAGGGGAGTCACGGTGCGAACTTTGCGCTGCCGCTCCTTCAACATGTTGTAGCGGCTGAAAATTTCGTCGTAGTTATCGGGATTGTTTTCCATGGTCAGAAACTTGATCCGGTCCAGATCCCTTTCATTGGCCATCCGATAAGCCCGGTCCATTTGAGAGGCATCGTCTGCATCTGCATTTCTGATCAATTTCTTGACAGTTCGATCAATGACTGCATCATAATTGCCCTGCTGCAATTTTTTGGTGGTGGACCCACAACTGGAAAGCAGCAGCACTGTAACGAGGAAAGCGAAAGTTTTTTTCATGGTTAAATGGTTTAACTCTCGCTAAAATAAAGGCTATAACAATAAAAAAGCCGGCTTGCGGCCGGCTTTTATTAACAAATGTCCTGGGAGTGCTATTGCAGCACGAAGTTGATGGGGAAGGTAAATAGTACCTTGACCGCCTTGCCACGTTGCTTTCCGGGGGTCCATTTGGGAGAGGACATGACCACCCTGATGGCTTCCTTATCCAGTGCGGGATCCACACTTCGAACCACTACCGCATCGACCACCTTGCCTGTTCTGTCTACCGCAAACTGAACGATGACCCTTCCGCTCACGCCGTTTTCAGCGGCAATTTCAGGATACTGGAGGTTTTGCGCAATGTACTTCCTGAATTCGGTGGCTGGTTCGCCCCCGTTGAAAGTAGGCATATCTTCCACGATGTAAAATACCTCTTCCTCCTGGATATCTTCGCTGTCATCACCGATCATGCTGGTGAAATCATATTCAGTATCGTCGGTGGCTTCCATATCGAAATCGAAATCATCTTCAATCTCCACATCGTCATCCACAATATCAAGAACTTCTGCCACCTTGGGCTGTTCGGGCTTCGGCTCCGGCTTGGGTTCTTCCCTGCGGGTGATCTGCATCATTTCATCTTCAAACTGGATCTCTGCCACTGCATCAGAGCCATCATCCTTGCTCTCGCCTTTTGTCCACTCAAAGGCCACAAGTATAATGGACAGGGCCACCACCAGTCCAATCTGGATGAACATTCCCTTTTTGTTCTCCAGGCTTGCCGATTTTGATTTTTTAAGTTCCATGTCGCTGTGAATTTGGGCAATAAAAATAGTGAATTACAAATGATAATTCAAATAGAATCTGTTCAAAGAGCAATTTACAATAAAATAGCAACAAAAATTCTGCCAATATGCTGTTTTTTACTTGCTTTTTTTTTAATACTTTTGCGACTCCCCGGGGCATTAGCTCAGTTGGCTAGAGCGTTTGACTGGCAGTCAAGAGGTCATCGGTTCGATTCCGATATGCTCCACACAGAGAATCAAAGGGTTGCAAGCTGCAAAGTTTGCGGCCCTTTTTCAATTTGTCAAAACCATTGTGCACATCTTGTACACCTGTAAAAGAACGATTTATACTCTACACCATAAAATTACAACTAATATTTTAGTTATACAACTAAATCGTTAGTTTTTTCAAAGAATTGCAGTCATTAACATTCATTATTCTTTCCTTTTTGCCAGAATTTTGCATGAGCTTATTGAGGGAACATGACGAACAAACTGGACGTGAGGGTAGAAATAGACATGGCAAAGCCCAGTACAAACAAATGTTTCTTCATTGTAATCTGGTCTATTGCGTTGAATTGCAAATTATTACGCGTCTAAATTTGATATATTATTTGTCACGATTGAATACTTGCTCCCAATCGTTCTCGATATCCACAATCAGGTAGTTATTTTCCATGGCGTAAGGAAGAACTTGATCGGTATGTGAATCGTAAGAAAACTCGCGGGTGCTGTCCGTATGGTGAACCAGTAAACTCAGGTGAGGCCTCTCCTGGGTATTCACATACTGCAGCATGTGAAAATCCCCATTGGAATTCCCTGCCGCAAGTACGGGCTGTTTACCTGTAACCTGGTAGATTAGTTTTGCCTTGTTTTCCCAGTTATTGAGATAGGCTCCCTCATCGGTCCGGTAGAGCACACCGTCTTTATAATCAAGTTTTGTGGCTGTACCAAAGACATTTTCGGGGGGTACATTGTACAGTTCTTCTGAATATAATTTCAGAAAGGCCCCTTCATCGGCGGTGAAGATAAAAACCCGGAAATTGTTCCCGTGAAGAAGAGAGATAAGTTCGACCATTGGCTTGTATGTGAGGTTTGGCAGGGATGTGCCGAAATGAGGATGTTTCCAGTCCTCGTAGTAAGTTTTGTTCCACTCAGCAAATTCATCCACTGTCATTCCCTGAAAAGCTTTCCCAAATAACTGACCGACGATCTCATCATATTTTTGTTCCTGAATCTCCTGCATAAAGATCTGCAACTTACTTTTATCTTTCGTTTTAATGAATTCATCCAGCTCCCTGTAAGCCGAATCTTCCAGAATCTCCGGATTCCTTTCCACAACTTCTTCAAACATTGAAAAAACTCCGAAAACATGGTTATAGATTGGTTTTTCTGTCCAGAGTGTGCCGTCGTTGTCAAAAACAGCGATTCTATCGGCCGGATCAATGTATCCTTCGCTTTCAGGATCAACCGCATTCAAAACAAAATCCAGTATCCTGTTTTTGGTATGATTATCAATCCAGGATGCCAGCGGCTCAACCTTATTGACCTCCTTTGAACAGCCCGCCAGAGTTATTGCTGCTGCAAATA
>JAHEHB010000557.1 GCA_024644775.1 Deltaproteobacteria bacterium | reverse complement strand
GCATTGCGCGGTTCCGGTTCCCTGTCTGGACCGTGGCCGTAAGCTCGCAGGAGTCGACCTGCCGGCAACTCCAGTTCTCCTCGGGCGTTTATCCGGTGCATGAGCCGGAGCACCCGGAACATTGGAAGGGCTACGTGAAGCAATGGCTGAGCGAACATGGCATGGCAGCGAAACTCGCCATTCTGACCGAAGGGCCTTCCACGAAATTCCCGGAAACGAACCATCGCATGGAGATCATCGATCTTATTGCAGGGTTCGGGAAAGGTTAGGGTCTCGGCGAGAAATAATTACACAAGATTGCGCAGAATTTTGGTTCGTCTACAAGGCACATCCGCCGGCGCATATCGGGATATGTGTTGGTGGATGTAACGCGGTAGACGGGCCAAAAAACAATCAAGATGTGTAATTATTTCTTGCCGCGGCCCTTAGACCGGACAAGGCCGGATCAGTGGGCCCTTGGAATTGCATCGCATTTAATACCATATGTAAGAGTTTGGAGGCGAGTCTGATGATAAAAAAAACTGCGAGCACCATCACAAAGAAAAATGCCGGGAAAAAACCGTCGCCTAAGGCCACAGGCCCCGGCAATGAGATTAAGAATCTAACCCGGGAGTTTCTCCGTCATCTTTTCTACACCCAGGGAAGGACTCTTGAGATGGCAACCCCGAACGACCTCTATATGGCCCTTGCCCACACGGTCCGCAATCAGCTCCTCGAACGCTGGTTGCACACGGTCCAAAACTACGACAAGCCGGGGGGTCGCATTGTGAGCTACCTGTCGGCAGAATTTCTCCTCGGACCCCACCTGGAAAATAATCTGGTCAACTTGGGAATCTATGATGAGGCGCGCCGTGCCATGGAAGATCTCGGTTTGAATTTTAGAAATATCATTGAACAGGAAGAAGAACCGGGGCTGGGAAACGGGGGTTTGGGAAGGCTGGCAGCCTGTTATCTGGATAGCCTTGCCACGCTCGAAATTCCGGCCGTAGGTTACGGGATCCGCTATGAATTCGGTATGTTTGACCAGGAGATTCGGGAGGGTTGGCAGGTGGAGGTCACCGACCCCTGGCTCCACCTGGGCAACCCCTGGGAGATACACCGGCCGGAGATCGCTTACTATGTGAAATGGGGTGGACATACCGAATCCTATCATGATGATCAGGGAAATAATCGCATGCGCTGGATTCCCGGCCGCGAAGTAAAGGGAACGGCCTATGATACGCCCGTCGCCGGATACCGGGTCAACACCTGCAATACCTTGCGCCTCTGGAGGGCGGAGGCCGTGGAGTCTTTCGACTTTCAAGAATTCAATGTGGGCGACTATTATGGTGCCGTGAATGAGAAGGTCGTATCGGAGACGGTGACCAAGGTGCTCTATCCCAATGATGAGCCGGAGGCCGGCAAAAGGCTAAGGCTCGCGCAGCAATACTTCTTCGTCTCCTGCTCCCTCCAGGACATGCTGCGGATCCACCGCCTGATGGGAGGAAAGCCGGAGACGTTTCATGAGAAAATCGCCATACAGCTCAACGACACTCATCCCTCCATCGCGGTGGCCGAACTGATGAGACTTCTGGTGGACGAACACCAGATCGAATGGGAGCAGGCCTGGCACGTGACCCAGAGCACCTTCAGCTATACGAACCATACCCTGCTTCCGGAGGCCCTCGAGAAATGGCCCCTGCCCTTGTTCGGAAGCCTTTTGCCAAGGCATCTTGAGATCATCTTCGAGATCAACCGACAATTTCTGGACGAGCTTCGTGTGAGATACCCGGGAGACGATCAACGGTTAAGCCGCATGTCCCTGATCGATGAGACGGGGGAGCGATATGTCCGGATGGCCCACCTGGCCAGCGTGGGCAGCCATGCGATCAACGGGGTGGCGGAACTTCACAGCGAGCTGCTGAAAAGGGACGTCATGCGGGATTTCCACGAATACATGCCGGAGAAGTTCACCAATGTAACAAACGGCGTGACCCCGCGGCGTTTCGTGGTTGTCAGTAATCCAAAGCTGAGCCGTCTCATCAGCAGCAGGATCGGCGAAGGCTGGATCAGGAATCTTCAGGAATTGAGAGGTCTCGAGTCCTCCGTGGACGACCCGGATTTCCAGAAAGAATGGCAAAGGATCAAATGGGAAAACAAGCAGGACTTGGCCCTTCTGATTCGGGAACGCACCGGGATTGCCGTCGATGCGGACTCCCTTTTCGACATCCAGGTCAAACGGCTTCACGAATACAAGCGACAGCATCTGAACGTCCTTCACATCATCACCCTTTACAATCGGCTCAAACATGACCCAAAGCTTAAAGTGGTCCCACGAACCTTTGTCTTCGGGGGTAAAGCCGCGCCAAGCTACTTTATGGCCAAGCTGATCATCAAACTCATCAACGGGGTGGGAGAGATCATCAACACTGATCCCGATGTGGCCGGCCGGTTGAAGGTGGTTTTCTTCCCGGACTACAACGTGAAGAACGCCAAATTCATTTATCCGGCGGCCGACCTTTCGGAACAGATTTCAACAGCAGGTAAAGAGGCATCCGGAACGGGTAATATGAAATTCGCCCTCAATGGGACCCTGACGATCGGAACGCTCGATGGGGCCAACATCGAGATCCGGGAGGAGGTGGGAGCCGATAATTTCTTCCTCTTCGGCCTGACTGCAGAGCAGGTCTATCAACTGAAGGCCAAAGGCTACAACCCGAAACAGGTTTACGACTCGGATCCGGAACTGAGGGAGGCCGTGGACCGGATTTCTTCCGGGTCTTTCTCGCAAGGAGACAAAAACCTATTCAAACCCCTGGTCGATTCCTTGTTGTACGGCGATCCCTATCTCTTGTTTGCCGATTATCGCCCGTATGTGGAAGCCCAGGAGCAGGTGAGCTTTGCTTATAGGGATACAGCCAAATGGACCCGGATGTCGATCCTCAATGTGGCAAGAATGGGGAAGTTTTCTTCGGATCGCTCCATTAAAGAGTATTGCGACAAAATTTGGAAAACTCATCCTCTGCCTGTCGAACTCGGAAAGTACACGATCGGATAGGATACAACAGCGTTTCCATCTTGCAGGAAATACGCCCCTCATCAGTTATGGAGA
>JAHEHB010000183.1:4540-10007 GCA_024644775.1 Deltaproteobacteria bacterium | reverse complement strand
CGCTGCAAAACTGTCGAGAGGCATTAACGGAAATCTGTACCTGTGGATGCCGGGAAACGGGGAAATTCAGAGAACAGGAAATAAGCGATTCAAATTTGGAATCTTTAAAAAAATACGAGAAGGAAATAGAAAACGAACTAGGGGTCGTTCGTGAAAGAATCAAAGAAATCGAATCCATAAAAAGTTAGATTTTTTTTAGCAAGTTTTTAAGTATTTGCTTATTTACCTAAAAATTTTGTTTTTTATCGGTAAAATGGAATTCCGGTTCATAAAAGGAATCGTTAGAAAGGAGGTGATAAAAATGACTGAAAGGAAAGGTAACTGTGGCTGCGGTTGTATCACACAGCCGAAAGGGAACAATGCCAAAACTTCGAAAGCGGAAAAAAAGACTGCCAGAAAGTCCATGAAATCTAAATAGGGTGACGGTGGTCGGGTAAGCATGGGGGAGGCAGAGGGGAAAAAACGCCTTCTGCCTCCTTTTGAAAATCGTTTTATTTTTGAACACGGGGATATATTTCAATTGGAATATTCGAAAAAAATATAAAATCAATTGCTTGTAAAATTTTCGAGACGTTTAATTACTGCCATTCGTACTAAAAATTGATCGGCTGGCAGAAAATCTACCAATCGCAGATCCCGTCGCTCTTCGCCCTGGGGATTCAGAAACACGATGGTTGGTACCCCCTTGACATCATATTTTTTTAACAGGCGGTCATGTATTGGATTTCCCTTGCGGGTAAGATCTACCTTGATCATAACAAAATTTTGCCCTGTTTGTTTAACGATTTTGGGATCATGAAACGTAACCTCCTCCAGCTCACGGCAGGGGGCGCACCAGGCAGCGGTAAAATCGATGATTACCGGTTTTTGCTGTTCAACCGCCTCGGATACTAACTGCTCCGAATAGGTTTCCCATTCTACTCCGGGACCGCTGAGTGCAAATGAGCCGGCAATATAGGTTGCTGTTACCAGCCCTGTAACACCAGCAATAGCTTTTAACCAGGCAAAACTGCGAAAAACAGCCTTGGTCCTGTCAATCCACCCGAGATGCAGCCCTGCGCCTAAAGCCACGACTGCTAATAGAAAAATACCGGCTGATTTGGGCAAAATCGGTCGGAAAAAATAGGCGGCCATGCCTACCAGTACCCAGCCCATGAGTTTACGCACCCAGAGCATCCACTCCCCGGAACGGGGCAATTTATCGATTTTTCCTGAGAAAATGGCCAAAAAAAACAGCGGTAAGCCCAGGCCGAGGCTCAGGGTAAAGAAGATTAAGAAACCCATATAGGGGTTGCCGATACTTGCCACCCAGGTGAGCAAACCCAAAACGAATGGGCCGATGCAAGGGGCGGCCACCACCCCAAGGGTAACGCCCATAAAAATGCTGCCAAAATAGCCGGTGTACGGTTTGGAAGCAGCTTGGATCAGTCTGTGTGGCAGTTGCAATTCCCAAAAACCAAAAAGGCTTGTGGCAAAAAAAAGTAATATGGCTGAAACCATGGCAAGCACCATGGGATTCTGCAGCATGGCGCCCATGAGACCTCCGGTCAAGGCGGCAACCACGCCAATCACAGAATTTGTGACTGAGAGTCCGCCGATATAACAGACTCCGTGACCGAAAAGTTCGATCTTTTTCCTCCCACTCCTCCCGCTGAAGTAGGAAACGGTGATGGGTATCAGCGGATAGACACAAGGGGTCAAATTTAGGGCCATCCCACCGGCAAATATTCCCATCAGCGTCCAAATTATGGCCAAGCCACGTAAGGATCCAAATGTTTCCAGCGGATTGTCGGTTCCGGATAATCCCGCTGGGATTTGGGCGACAGGGAGTCCTCGAGCGTTCCATGCCGGAAATCCCTTAGGATTGCGAAAGACATTTGTATAACCCAGTGACACGGCCACCCGGGCCGCCGAGTCGCTGCGAACTCATGCGAGCCCCGCTCAGTAAAAGACAATGAAACGATCTTTGTTCGGCCCCATTATTTTCCTGAGCGCACCTTTTTTGCGCCACCTGGACCATCCGGTGGGTTCTATGGGGAAATTAACAGCACCATTGATATGACCGGTTCGATACTCCCACTCCTGTCGCGTATCCACAAGCAGCAGATTATTAGGATCTGTTTTATATCGTTTCCACAATTCATCCGTATTAATCAGTTTGTAGCCGCCGATTTTGGCTTCGTTCAGAACATCATCCCAGGTAGCTTTTTGGGGCATGACTTTGCGGTTGGCAAGCCACAGTGCTCCCATTGTGAGAATTACGGCCAATAGGGCCAAACCGACAGTCCTAAACCCTCTCATAATTTGCTCTCTCAGTTTTGTTGATTCTGATACATTCAAATGATAGCAAACGAAGAATATAAAAAATAGAGGAGATACCGTGTTTTATTGCGAATGTTTTTGCGAAAAATTACGATGTTTTAGCGTATCCACCACCTGGCGAACATCCGGCAAACATCACCTACCTTTTGGATTTTTGACTGCACATTGGCATCTGTCAAATTTTTTTTCCTTTAATATTTTTCCCATAATGGAGGACCGTCCGTTTTTCATATAATCCTCTATGATGTCCTTACGGGAATATCCAAAACAATAGCATATCGGATGAGTCATCAGTATAGGGCTCCTCTTCGCGGTATATATCTTCTTTTTCGAAAGCCTGTTTTCATTACTCAAATTCTTCTTTGCCGATCCCTCTACAGCCCGGCATTCCTTGAATATATCAAGGGTTCGGTACTGCCGTGACCTACCATTTTACTTTATTTAATTCTTGGCTTTCTCTAACTCCTCGATGGTTTGCTTTAGCTGAAATTCTCTTGCTTCAACTTTGACCATCATCATACCGAACGATTCAGCCAGTTCCGAAAAAATCCCTGGATATTTTTGAGTTTTTGCGAGATCGAACAGCTTGTCAACATCCGATTGTTCGTATGTTCCAGCTGCAATTTTCTTACAAAGAGAATTCAGCATTTCCAATAGATCAATGTAATAGCGTTCAAACTCCATAAATCACTCCTAATTATCCGAATTTTTGCCGCATTATTGGCAGTCTCCATTTTTTTTGGCCCACGCCAGAAATGAGCAATCTTTTAATTCACATGCCTTTTTAAAATCTTTACAAGCGCGCTCATATTCTCCTTCAGAAATATATCCAATTCCTCGGTTGGTGTAAGCCGCCGCATATGAGGAATCCAGATGAATAGCGTGGTTAAAATCCGCCATTGCCCTGTCAGGTTGACCCAAATTTCTGTATATAATTCCGCGACTATTATAGGTCCGTGCATTTTCAGGCTCAAGATCGATCGCACGGCTAAAATCATTAAGAGCAAGTTGGTACTGGCCGAAATTTTTATAAACATCTCCGCGATTGATGTAAAAAGTTGCAATTTCAGGATTTAAACGAATGGCATGATTAAAATCTTTTACAGCATCTGTGGGTCGATCTAAATTTTTAAACGTCACGCCTCGATTGTTATAATACCAGGCGCTACCCGGCTCCAATCGGATCGCCCGATTGTAATCTTCAAGGGCCTTTTGGTATTCACCAAGCTTTTTATAGGCCACCCCTCTATTATTGTAAGCTTTGTCATAATCCGGTTTCAAACGAATCGCATGGTTATAATCTTCGATGGCGCGACGGTGCTGTTCCATTTTTTTATAAGCAACACCCCGATTACGATAGAAGCTGGCAGTGTTGGGATTCAGGCGTATTGCTCGATCAAAATCTTCGATGGCAAGTCGAAACATTTCTAAATTTTTGTGAACAATTCCCCGATTGTAATAGGCTCCCGCATCTTCAGGATTTATAAGGATTGCCTTATTATAATCTTCGATGGCTTGGTGATATTTTCCCAGTTTTTTGTAGACCACCCCCCGGTTGTTATAGGTGCTTGCATTCGTTGGATCGAATTGAATGGCCTGATTGTAATCATCAATGGCCCGATAATATTGTTTCATTTTTGCATAAACGTTTCCTCGATTGCTAAAGAAAGCAGCGTTATTCGGATTGAGATGTATGGCCTGGTTAAAATCTCCAACGGCGCGCTCGTACCAGCCTAAGTTTTTCAAGGCAACGCCCCGATTATTAAAAAAGATAGGATCTTCAGAATTTAATTGGATGGCCCGGTTATAGTCTTCGATGGCGCGTTTAAACTTCCCGGTTTTTTTGTAAGCAGCTCCCCGGTTATTGTAGGCCTTGGCATAATCCGGTTTTAAGCGGATGGCCTGATCATAATCCTGAATGGCGCGCTCATAGAGCCCGAGTTTTTTAAAAACCACTCCCCGTTGGCGATAGACGTGGGCATTATTTGGATCAAGCTGGATAGAACTATTATAATCCTCCAAAGCATGTTGATATTCACCTAACTGTTTGTGGGCCATCCCACGGTTGTAGAAAGCTTGTGAAAAATTCGAATTCAGGCGGATAGCCTGATTATAATCCTCAATGGCGCGATGATACCGGCCAAGGCTTTTGTAAGCCACGCCTCGCTTGTTAAAGGCTCTTGCATCCGCCGGATCTAATAGAATTACCTCATTCCAAAATGTGATGGCCTGCTTGGGGTTAAGATCTTTATCGGGTATGGAGACGCTGGTTTTCGAATGGGAAATCAGAGCCATCACTAAATATAAAACAAGAATGATACAAACGGCTTGGTGGCGCTTCATCAAAACACCTCATTTTACTTCGAATGTAAAACGATCGAGTAATTTTTTATCTTCAATGACCGCCTTTGTTTTGATGGTATACATGCCTTTAGCCGTAAAATTCACATCACCACCGAATGATTCCTTCATCGACATGGCCATCACTTTTTGTTTAGCGCCATCCGGGCCGATAACCAGGTACCCCACTTTTGCTTTTGTTATAGCCTGTCCGTTTGTATTCACAATGTATGTCATCAAATGACGCACGTCGCGTCCGGGAAGATCGAGCAAATGATAAGCCAAAAGATACCCCTGTATGTTCGATTCATGGATTTTCTCCCCCACATGACCGGAGTGATCCATAGACTCCCCTTTGCTGGAAGCGAAGACCGGCAGAGTGATAGACGCAAACAAAACCATTGATATGAACATTAGAAGCATGAATTTTTTCATGATTATAACTCCTTTCTTTATTACCCTTTGTTTCGGTATATTTATTTATTGGGTATTACTCCTTATTTATGCACTTAATCGCTCGGACCATATTTTCCGAAGTTCCCGGCGTTTCCAAATATAGTATATTGCCGGTATGATCACTAACGTAAGAATCGTTGAGGAGATGAGCCCTCCCACCATGGGCCCTGCAATCCGCTTCATCACTTGGGATCCCGTTTCAGTTCCTAACATGACCGGTAGAAGGCCTATCAACGTTGTGCAGACGGTCATAAGCTTTGGACGCACTCTTTCCACAGCTCCTTCGATAATTGCCGCTTCGAGGTCTTTGGGGGAATTCATCTTTCCCTGAGCGAGCCGTCTCTCAAAA
>JAHEHB010000183.1:0-4530 GCA_024644775.1 Deltaproteobacteria bacterium | reverse complement strand
AAAAGTCTCGTCAAGGTAAACCAGCATTACCACACCTGTTTCCGCAGCCAATCCAGCCAGCGCAATAAATCCCACAACAACGGCAACCGACAGATTATAATCGAGCAAGTGTAGAAGCCACACCCCACCGACCATGGCAAAAGGAAGACTTGCCATAACGATCATTGCCTCAGTAACACGGTAAAAATGCATGTAGAGCAAAATAAAGATCACCATAAGGGTGACTGGCACAATAATATTTAATGTCTTGCGGGCCCTTTCCATATATTCAAATTGCCCGGACCAAACCATGGAATATCCTGTTGGAAGGGGAACTTCCTGTTCCACGACCGCCTTGGCATTGTTCACGTAGGTTCCAACATCAATCCCTCTCAGATCCACATAGATCCACGCCGACTGGCGAGCATTTTCGCTTTTGATGCCCGGAGGCCCTTTGCGAATAGAAAAATCGGTAAGCTGTGCCAGGGGCACCTGTGCTCCAGTTGGCGCAAAAACAAGGACGCGTTTGAGCCGATCGATATTGTCGCGAAGTTCCCGGTTGTAACGAAGATTAACCGGATAACGCTCCAGTCCCTCCACGGTGCTGGTTACATTCATCCCGCCGATGGCGGTCATGATAACGTCTTGAACATCACCGATGGTCAGACCGTACCGAGCGATCTGATCTCGACGAATCTTAAAATCAAGATAGTTGCCGCCGGTTACTCGTTCTGAATAGGCTGATAGGGTTCCAGGGATATCTCGGACAACTGCTTCGATACGAGAGCCAAGCTCTGATAATACTTCCAAATCCGGTCCCATGAGCTTAACTCCCACTGGCGTTTTAATACCCGTAGACAGCATATCGATGCGGGTTTTGATCGGCATGGTCCAGGCGTTGGTAACTCCTGGAAATTGAATTGCCCGATTAAGATCTTCAGTAAGTTCCTCAATGGTGATGTAACGCTCCTCCGGCCAAATCCAGATTAGCGGCTTTTTAAGCCATCCGGGCCAACCCGAAAAAAACCGATCTATTTTTTTCCTTCGCCACTCGTGAAGTACCCGACCATTTTTGATCTCAGGCCAGATCCATGTTAACGGCTTTTTAAGCCAACCGGGCCAGCTCGAAAAAAACCGCTTCACCGCCACCTCTTGATATGTCACTTCGGGGCTTAGTGTAATGGTAGTCTCAATCATCGAAAGGGGTGCCGGGTCGGTAGCGGTCTCCGCCCGCCCGATTTTTCCCAGTGTGTGGTGTACTTCTGGAAAGCGTTGAATGATTTTATCCGTCTGTTGGAGCAGTTCTTTCGCCTTGGTAATCGAGATACCCGGAAGGGTTGTCGGCATATAGAGCAAATCTCCTTCGTTTAGCGGCGGCATAAATTCGCTGCCCAGCTTAGACGCCGGATACAGTGAAACAATCAGAACGACGATCGCTAAAAGTATGGTGGTTTTCCGCCATTTGAGCACCTTGTGTATAAAGGGACGATACATCCAGATGAAAAAGCGGCTGATCGGGTTACGAATCTCAGGCATAATTTTTTGCGGCACAAGACATACGAGCGCAAACCCAGATACGGCCAGAGCAGCAACCAGTGCCCAGTCCGGCAGCGCAACCCCGGAAAAGCCGCCTGCTACAACAAGAATTGGGGGGCCGGCAACTGAAGCTAACCAGATCTGCAATCGGCGGCTTTTACTTATTTCCGGGGTAAAGGTTTTTTCTCGTATAAAAAACGTCATCAGCACCGGCACGATGGTAACGGCTATCAGCGAAGAGGCGGCAATGGCAAATGTGTAGGTGTAGGCAAGCGGTTTGAACAGGCGCCCCGACTGCTCTTGAAGGCTTAACACCGGCAGAAATGAAACCGTGATAATCAGAAGACTGTAAAAAAGTGCCGGACCCACCTCTTTCGCAGCCGCAAGAATAATCTCATCGTGTGGCTTTTCTTTCTGCCCCCTTTCCAGGTGCTTGTGGGCATTTTCAACCAGAACGACCGATGCGTCCACCATCACACCGATGGCAATGGCAATCCCTCCTAAACTCATGATGTTGGCATTAACACCCAAAAAATACATGACGAGGAATGAAACCAAAAGCCCAACCGGCAAGGTGAAGATAGCTACGAACGCCGATCGCAAGTGGAGTAAAAAGATAACGCATACCAGGGCCACTACGGTCATCTCCTCTGTGAGCTTTTGTTTCAGCGTATGAATCGCCCTTTCAATAAGACCGGAGCGGTCATATCCTTCCACAATGATCACTCCTTTAGGAAGCCCCTTTTCAAGCTCCCTTAGTTTTTTCTTAACATTCCGGATAACCTCCAGGGCGTTTTCGCCAAACCGCATCACGACAATGCCGCCGGCCGCCTCTCCTTCACCGTTCCACTCCAAGATTCCCCGGCGGAGTTCCGGGCCGAGTTGAACGTTGGCAATGTTTTTTAGCAACACGGGGGTTCCCATTTGATCCACGGCAACAACGATATTTTCTATATCTTCCAAAGACTGAATGTATCCAAGGCCGCGCACTATAAACTCGGTTTCCCCCATTTCCACCAGTTTTCCACCGACGTCGTTGTTGGATCGCTGGATGGCTCGTTTCACCTGCCGTAAAGGGATGTTGTAAGCCAACAGCTTGTTGGGGTCTATCTCCACCTGATATTGCTTGACAAAACCACCAATACTGGCGACTTCGGACACCCCTGATACGGAAGTCAGCTCGTACCGAAGGTACCAGTCCTGAAAGCTTCTGAGCTGCTGAAGATCATATTTGCCGGAGGTATCTTTGAGGATATATTCATAAATCCATCCGACACCCGTGGCATCTGGACCCAAAGTCGGTGTTACGCCGAGGGGAAGTCTACCCGATATAAAGCTCAGATACTCCAGCACTCGTGACCGGGCCCAGTAAAGATCCGTACCATCCTCAAAAATGATATAGACAAAGGAAAAACCAAAAAAAGAGTATCCTCGCACAACCTTGGCAAACGGTACGGCCAGCATGGCGGTGGTCAGCGGATAGGTCACCTGGTCTTCTACCACTTGTGGGGCTTGACCCGCATATTCGGTAAATATAATTACTTGCACATCCGAAAGATCAGGTATGGCATCAAGGGGAGTATTCAGCATTGCCAGGGTCCCTCCAAATATCACAAAGACCGTGGCAAGAAGCACCATGAATTTATTTTTAATGGACCATTCTATAATATTGGCAATCATCGCTACAGACCTTTTTTAGACTGTTTTCTCTTTTACTCGTTTCAGGATTCTTCTTCTTCCAGATCTTGGAAGAAATCTTCATCTTCCTCGATGTCTTTAAAAAAGTCTTCTTCAGTTTCAAGATCCTTAAAAAAGTCTTCCTCTATTTCTTCAACAGGCTCTTCTACCTTTATTTTAGTGCGTTTGGCTTCCATCATCTTTAAAACGGCTTCTTTAAGCTTGGACTCCGAATCGAGGAGGAATTGGCCGGATGTGACCACCGTCTCGCCGGGTGCCAGACCCTTTAGCACCTGGACCTTTCCACCGTTTACATTAAGCCCTAGTGTTACGTCTCGCGGCGTGAATTTGCTGCTGTCTCGCAAAACAAAAACGATGTTTCGCTCTCCGGAACGAATGACAGCTTCTGATGGGATGATTAAACCCTCCCCTTCAGTGCTCTTGATTTCAATATCTGCGTACATGTCTGGTTTCAGAATCAGGCCCGGATTTTCGAACTCGAGCCGGATAACGACATCTCGCGTCTTCCGCTGCAGGTAAGGATAGACATATGCAATCCGGCCGGTAAATTTCTTGCCCGGCACATACGGCAAAGCCATTTCAGCTTTCTGACCTTCGGCGATCCAGGGTAATTCATACTCATAGATATGAACCTCGGCCCAGACACGGGAAAGATCGGCGATTCGATAGACTGTGGTCCCCTCCCTGATGTAGCTTCCTTCCATCGCATTTTTCAAAATGACGACCCCGTCAAAAGGAGAACGGATAGCAACCGTTTTTTTAATTTTGCCGGATTGTTCCATTTCCCGGATCTCACGCTCAGCAACATCGAAGTATCGAAGTCTCTGGCGGGCAGCCGTGAGGAGGTCTTTGTTAGATCTCTGTGACATTTGGGTTAAGTTTTGGTAAGCAAGCAGGTATTCTTTTTGGGCTGCAAAAAGCTCCGGAGAATACAATTCGAACAGAGGTTGTTCTTTTTTGACAAATTTTCCTGTAAAATCGACATGTATTTTGTCGATCCATCCGCTGATTTTGGTGCTTATCTCGACAGTTCGGGTTTCGTCATAGGTGATGTGGCCGTAAGTTCGGATCGTATGGGTCAGGGGGCCTTTTTCTGCAGGCGCGGTTCGTAAACCCATGTTCTGCTGGGTCACCGGATCGACTTTAACATCCACGCCACTTACCAGCTCGTCCTCATACACAGGAACCAGATCCATTCCCATGGCGCTCTTTCCGGGTTTGTCGTAGGTTTCCGTCGGATTCATGGGTGCCCGCCAGTAGGCGATTTTCCTCTCTGTATCGCCACCCGCAGACTCTCCAACAGGATTTTGGTTGTCC
>JAHEHB010000182.1 GCA_024644775.1 Deltaproteobacteria bacterium | reverse complement strand
GTTCTGTCACCGTGTGCGAGAGTGTCGCCCATAATCTGAAACGTCAGGTCAACGGACATTTTTGCTTCGGCTTTGGACAATCCATTTTCTTTGGCTAATCGGTCAATCAATTCTAATTTATTCATGACAGCGTCTCCTGGATTTTACGTCTTAAGGAAAGGGGTGGTCATTAACAATCAGGCAAGGTTTCGAGAAACGTGCAGCTATGTTTTTGTTGGTTCTACTAGGGAGCCAAGGCCAGCATTCGATCCAGGGCAAGCCGCGCATCTTTTTTTAAGTCCTCCGGTACGGTGATCTGATTGAATTTTCCAATATTCTCCAATGTTCTCAGCAGATTTTCCGGGTTGATCTTAAACATATTGGGACACAGGGAGTGATGAAGCTCCAGGATCGTCTTATCAGGATTTTCCGAAGCCAGCCGCTCGATAAGATTGGTTTCTGTACCGATTACGATGGTGGTATTGGATGGCGCCTTTTTTACATAATTCACTATAAATCCGGTCGATCCGACATCATCAGACTGCTCTACGACCTCTTGAGTGCATTCCGGATGGACCACAATTTTGGCTTCAGGAAACCGCCTCCGCATATTCGAGATATGTTCAACCGTAAACCGGGTATGAACCAGACAATGACCTTCCCATAGAATGAGTTTCGCTCGACGGATATTTTCGGCGCGATTGCCGCCAAGGGGTTTATGCGGGTCCCAAACCACCATCGAATCAGAGGGAATCCCCATTCGATTTCCGGTGTTTCGCCCAAGATGTTGATCCGGAAAAAAGAAAATTTTGTCACGCAGAGTGAAACCCCAACGAAATGCAGCCGGTGTGTTCGAAGACGTACAGACCGCCCCGCCGTGGTGCCCGCAAAACGCTTTTAGCGAGGCATCTGAATTCATGTAAACGATGGGCATTACCGTATTTTCTCCGGCAATGGATAGAAGATCCTCCCAGGCGCGTTCTACCAGGTGGATATCCGCCATATCTGCCATCCAGCAGCCGGCATCAGGATTAGGGATTTGAACGGTCTGATGGGATTCTGAGAGGATCTCTGCGCTTTCAGCCATAAAGTGAACACCGCAAAAAACGATGAACTGTGCATTGGAATCGGCAGCGGCTTTGCGAGAAAGCTCAAAAGAATCTCCACAATAATCGCCGATTTCGACAATTTCTTTTCGTTGATAGTGATGAGCTAAAATAACCAGATTCTCTCCCATTTCTGATTTTAAACAACGAATCTGCTCTAATGCGTTTCCGTTATCTTTCCGGGATACCATCTATTGTTTTCCTTTTCCGATGAGAAAAATTCCATAATTTGCTAAGATATTTGGTAAGATTTTCACTATCGTGCCACGTCTGTCCTGGGAATTGGTATTGATCGCCGCTTCTCTCAGTATCGAAAAACCGACTTGTTTTATAAATTTTCTAAAATCCTTAATCGTGATAACCCGAATATTCGGCGTGTCGTACCACTCGTAGGGTAGCTGGCGTGTAATGGGCGCATACCCGGTGAGCAAAAGCTGCAAGCGAACCCTCCAATGACTAAAATTAGGAAAGCTTACAATGCCGTTTTTTCCGATACGCAGCAAAGAGTGAATCAACAACGCCGGAGCAAAGACCTGCTGGAGGGTCTGACTCAAGATAACATAATCAAAAGTACCGTTCGGATAGTCGAGCACTTCTTCATTAATATCTCCGTGTACTACGGATAAGCCTTTTTCAATGCACCGAGCGACCTTCTGTTCGTTCCGGTCGATTCCCGTTCCGATCACGTGTTGGTTTTTCTTAAGGTGATTGAGAAGCTCTCCTTCACCACAACCCAGATCGAGTACCTTGGTTCCCGGCTCAATCCAGGATGCAATCAGCTGCAAATCAAATCGCATGCCGTTATTGTCTAATTTCTTCATAGATCCGGTCTAAAAAACCCTTTACCAATGCCGTCAAACGGTCACTAGACAACAAGAATGCATCATGGCCCCATTCGGCCACGATTTCACAGAAACTCACGTCAAGCCCGTTTTTTTTCATGGCTTTTACCATGGCCTTCGATTGATAGGTCGGATACAGCCAATCTGATGTGTAAGACACAACCAGGTACTTCGCCTTTGTTTTCGAAAAGGCTTTTATGGTAGAGCCTGCACCATGTTGTTTCCCAAGATCATAGTAATCTGCGGCTTTCGTGATATACAAAAAAGAGTTGGCGTCAAACCGATCCACAAACTTTCTTCCCTGGTAACGCAGATAGCTTTCAACTTGGAAATCGGCATCGAAATTAAAGGAAAAGTCGCTTTTATCCTGGAGCCGCCGTCCGAATTTCAATCGCATGGATTCATCGGATAAATACGTAATATGCCCAATCATCCGTGCCACAGCAAGCCCGAGGTTCGGCCGGGTTCCTGAATAATAGTTACCGTTGTTCCAGTTTGGATCGGCCATAATCGCCTGCCGAGCCACCTCGTTAAATGCAATGGCGAGGGCGGAGTGTTTGGTAGTGGTTGCCAGTGGAACTGCCGAAACAACCCGATCCGGATATCTCACGCACCATTCCAGCACCTGCATCCCGCCGATGGAACCGCCGATAACCGTAAGAACCTTTTCAATACCCAGATAATCAATAAGGGCCTTTTGAGCCTCCACCATATCGCCGATGGTCACCACGGGAAAATCCAGCCCAAATTGTTCATTTGTGTGGGTATTTTTAGATGATGGTCCGGTGGACCCCATACAACTTCCCAAGATATTGGAACAAATTACAAAATACTTATTGGTGTCAATACCTTTTCCGGGTCCCACCATGATATCCCACCAGCCCGGTTTCGGATCCTCCGGATTATAATATCCGGCCACATGAGAATCACCGGAAAGGGCGTGTAGAATGAGTATTGCATTACGTTTTTCAGCGTCTAACGTACCATAGGTTTCGTACGCGATCGTAATTGGACCCAATTTACGGCCGTTTTCAAGTAACATTTCATTCGGTGGATCGGCGAAGGTGAAGAACTTCTTTTCCACGAATCCCACTGAAACGCCACTGATATCATGTTCAACATATTCACTCATGTGAATTTTCGATTTTAGATTTACAATTATATTTTGACAAAATTACAGGATTCAACAAACAGCTTTTGAGTTTATCCTATCTAAAAACAAGCTGATATCACAATTCCCTCACTTTATCCAAGGCCTGGCCAAGATCTTCACAAATATCTTCCACTGCTTCAATTCCCACCGAAAACCGAATCATTTCCGGTGCAATGGAGAGGCGTTGCCGCGTATCATCATCAAACGATACGTACTGGCTGGAATAGGGGTGAATGGCCAGGGTCTTGCAGTCCCCCAAATTTGCCAAATGGTACACCAACTGAAGGTTGTTGATAAATTTAAAACACGCGTTCTCGTTTTTGAGGCCAAATGTCAGCATCGCGCCATATCCGTTTCCTTCAAACAGTTTTTGAGCCACTGCGTGTGATGGATGGTCCGGAAGACCCGGGTAGTTAACCCAGTGCACTTCGGGCCGTTCACTCAGGAATCGGGCAACCGCCAACGCGTTTTTCAAATGACGTTCCATTCGAAGCGCCAGGGTGTCAAGTCCAATCATTGTGAGAAAAGAGTGTAACGGAGCTTGAGTGGTACCGAAATTAATATGATGCTCGCGCCAAACCTTATCAAGATACGCCAGCGGGCCTTTCCGATCGATAAACGGCTTAAAATCGGGAAACCGTTCTTCAGACCAAGAAAAGTTGCCGCCATCGATCACCACTCCCCCCATGGCGCCGCCGTGGCCGCTCAAATATTTTGTGGTGGAATGAATCACCACATCGGCACCCAGCTCAATGGGTCTGCACAGATAGGGGCTCGCCAGCGTATTATCCACAATCAAAGGGATTCCATATCCATGAGCGACCTCGGCAGCTCGGGTTAGATCCGGAATATCCATCTTTGGATTTCCAATGGTTTCCAAATATACAAACCGTGTTTTGTCAGTGATGGCCTTTTTAATGGCGTCGGTATCGGTGGACGCAACCTGATGAACGGTGATGCCGTATTTTCTAAATACATTGGTAAACAAAAGATAGGTAGACATAAAAAGAGAATTTCCGGATATTGCCTCATCACCGGCACGAAGAAGCGCCATGCAGGCATTGTTTATGGCTGCCATACCCGAGGCCATGACCACTGCACCCCTTCCGCCTTCCAAATTTGCCAGTTTCTCCTCCAAAACACGGTTTGTAGGATTTGTGAGCCGCATGTAGATATGATCTGCAGTTTTGCCTGCAAACGTTTGGCTTAAGTCCTCGGCTGTTGGGTGCGCGTGGGATGCCGTCTGATAGATAGGCGGCAGTGTAGCTCCCTGCCACTCTGAAGGAGCCTGGGCGGCGTGGATCACCCGTGTGTCAAATCGATATTGCTTGTCTTGGTTCATGGTTTACCTCCCCGATAAAATCGCATCCTTTTTATCCGAACTCGTATTACTGGGTGATGCTGACGTGAGTGTATGTAAAAGTGATATTCTTAATTTGTGTTTTTGTGGCAGAATTTACTACCAGCGAAGAATACACCAAGACACCAATAAAACATAACAACATTGTGTCTTTGTGCCGTTGTGGTGAATTCTTTTCGATTCTCCCGCTATAGGCGGGAACTGGGTTAGGATAGCTGAGAGGTTAACACCTTGCAACTACGGCAACTTTTCATTTTCTCTTTCCACTTATTATGAACATGTCCTTCACAAATAGTGCCGTTAATAAACCAGCATAAGTCACCGGATTTGAATTCCCAAGCAGGACAACGGCTCCGACGAACCGAGGGACATGCCATTATTTTCCAGCAGGGCATATTGTTGTCTATCTTTTTGTTCAGACGCGTGACAAGGAAATAGACCTGCCGTTCTACATGAGGCGGTATCGAACGCCAGCCCTGCTCGTAGCTGTGAACGGCTTTTAGAGATGTTCCCAGCAGTTGTGCGATCTCTCGTTGCGTCTTATTCAGTCGTTTGCGTAATCTTGAGAATTCTTTACTATCCAAGAGTGTGATAAACCTTTCTTTTTTTTTAGATGACGCAATATGCTACACTGTGGCACATAAGTCAACCAAAATTCCTTTACCCGATTTTTTGGATGCACCACTTCCGTTTTCCGCTGAAAAACAAGACATAGAGAGCGAAACACCACAACATAGCATCTCTAAGCAAGTAGAGTTCAACAAATTCTTCTAAACTGGATTTGCCTACAGAAAAACAGCCGCAGTCAAATTCATGCCCTCTGATCAGGTTTATGGATACCGAAATGATAAAGGCAATCAGCATCCAACCGATCAGCGCAGCCGCACCCCGGTAATACGCACCCAATATGAGTGCAAGACCCGATATGAGTTCGAGATAAGGGAGTATGGCGGCCATAATATTTATAGTGAATTCCGGAAACAGATCATAACTGTAGATGGCTCTGGCAAACGATTCCGGGTCCACAATTTTATGATACGATGCGAACATAAAAGAAACCCCTAGAACCCATCGGATACCGAACTCCACCCAGGGATGATAATAAACCCTTTTAATTCGTTCCTTCACTGGGATAGTCTCTCTGTTCCCACGCAGGATAGCCGCCAATAAATATTCTAATATTCTCATATCCTGCCATTAATAGTAGTTTCCCCAATTCATGGCTGTCCCTACAGGATATTCCCGAGCAATACGTCACGATTGAAGTAGTAAAAGGATACCGGTTTTTAAAACCCTCTATCGCTTCGCTAAACCTTCCATAGGGAAGCGATACGGCGTCTTTAATATGCCCCTCTCTGTAGGCGTCATCAGAGCGGGCGTCAACAAACAATACAGTCCCACTGTCAAAAATGCGTTTTGCCATCTCGACATCTGTTATCTCTACGAAAAACCCTTTCTCCCGATTCTCCGGGGTATTGGGGCCCGACAGGAAAATCTTGCGAGACGGGCCAAAAAAGGCGATGCCTTTGGGGGAAACGAAATTAAAAACCAAAGCGGCGATAATTGAAATCCCCAAAAGTGTGGCGGATTCCTTTAATATGCCCGCAAGTCGCTGAAAGAATCCCCTTTTACGCTGCTCTCTGATTAAATCTGATGTAAACAGAAAAGATCTCCGCATGTCTTTTTTAGCGAGTAAAATATAATACCCAAAGAAAAACCTCAACCGTTATTTGTCCGCTTGTATTATTTTAGCCTAATGAAAAAAATGGCCCCGGATGAACACGAATTATTTGCCACGGAATCACACAGAAAAACACTTGATGAATTCGACTTTTTACGAATATATCAATCTTTGATGGTTTCGCAAAAAGTCGAAAAACACGTTTTTCTGTCATTCCGGTAGATCCCGGATCGAGTCCAGGAGGAATCCAGTAAATTAAATGGCTTCTGGATACCGGTCGAAGATCCCGTTCTTAGCGGGGATCAAGTCCGGCATGACAGCTTTCGGACTTTTTATGAGTTTATCAACCTTTTAGCATTAATTTTTTTTTCTTGTCTTTCTGATATGACGTCATATATTTCAAACCAAACACTAAATACGAAACACTACACACTTGATGAATTCGGTTTTTTACGATTTCATCATATATTCACTCATTGTTAATAGGGAGATTCTAAAATGGAAGATAAAAGCCTGGCGGATTTGATTGATATTGCAATCGGACGAGAGGAGGCAGCATACGATTTCTACATGGATATCCTCAGCAAAGTGGAGGACAGAGGTGTACGAGATACATTAGAGTGGATCGCCAAAGAGGAAAAAAAGCATAAAAAATTTCTCGTTAACTTTCGAGATGGAAATTATAACTCAGATACATTTCGAAAGAAAGAGGTGAAATACTATAAAATTGCTGAACATCAGATGGAGCCGGATCCTGAATCGGATATAAAAAATGAGGAAATTTACATTGTCGCTGCCCATCGAGAGCTGAAGTCTCACGAATTTTACTCAGACATTGCCGATCAGCAGCCCGAAGGGGAAACAAAAGACATCCTGAGAAAAATGGCGCAAGAGGAACTCAAACATAAAGAAAAAATGGAATATTTATACGCCAATACAGCCTTTCCGCAGACAGCCGGTGGATAAAGGCTCGCTCAAATCGTTTCAGAACCACATACAAATCAAACCGATTGCACGCCATCGAGCGTATTTAACAGCGCGACGATGTGTGTGTGTTGCTTTAAATCAGACAACCAGTCTCTAGGGATTGCATCCAGTCCCTGATGGGCGCCTAAAATCATTCCTGTCAGCAAGCCTCTTGCGGCAGAATCACCCCCTGCCATTACATTTTCGACCAAACCTTCCTTTAGATCGTTTTCATATTTTGCGATGAGATGAATCACGGAGGGAAAAGCAGCATCCGCTTCACACATTTGTCCAAAATTCGAAATGGCTTGTCGCGTCTCTAACGCTGCGCTTTTCAGGCCCTCTGAGGTCCATTTCGAAAAAGGTGCTTGATTAAACCGTGCTTCCAATAGTTGGTTGATGGCAGCGGTCGGACGGATTCCGTCGAGCACCTTCCAAGCGAGCTCGGAAAAGAATGCCGCACTTTGTATCACATGTGACTTGTCGTGAGTCATCGCAGTTTGGATTTTCGCATGGGATACCAGTGTTCCGAGATCATCCCGATAACGGTAGATCAAAGGAGCAATGCGCGACGCACCACCCAGGTCGCTTGATGGGGAACCTGAATGGTTGGGCGCTTTCCCGGATTCAAAATTTTCAAGTGTCGCTTTGGTGGCCTGATCAAAGTACCCGTTGTATTCTTTGAACATGGCCCTCCAGGATTGCGCAAAGTGATTCAGATCAAAACCGCGTTTGGCTGAAAGAGACTCCAGTAGACACAGGGTCTGATCGCCATAATGGGTAAATTCACCGAGATCCTTGGTTTCGTGATACGTATCTGGTAGCGGTTTTAAGAGATGATCGACCCGGCCGAATGTGCCGTCTATTTGATGGGTATCATATATCCAATGTGCGCCCAATGCAAGGGAGTCAGCCGCAAACGACGCAAGCACCATGGCTTTGGCATTTACTGTCATCTGATATTTCCTTATTGAAATCGTATGAAAAGCGCCGCCCCAATAATTGTGATCGCTTCAAAAGGCGGCGCTTTTGTGAAACACACGAATAGACATAATTCAAAAAAAATACCATTCGCACGATTAACTGATGGGAACGTCAATCGCGTCCTCCATCGGATCTTTGAATGGCACCTCTATTTTTAGGAGTCCATCTTTGTACGTCGATTTTGCGTCATTGGCATTAACAGGGCAGCAGAAGGCGGATGTGGTCACGTAGTCAAAATCACCCCTTGGAGCGATCAGATTAAAACTATCATCGTGCATCCTCAATTTAATGTCATCTTTATTAACGCCCGGAATTGCAACTTCGATGGTTAAGGATAAATGCTCGTCATCTACATAGGAACATACACTCGGTGCAACTTTGAGTTTTTCTTCTGCCATGGTGTTTACCTCCTTGGGTGTTATTTGCGACGATTATTTTTTGGGTGTCAAATTCATATCTTTATTTTGCATTGGTATACACCAAATGCTCAATCGTTTAATTGGTACATTAATGCCGATACAGAAAATTACAAGTTCCTAACAAGATTATAGTGTTTCGTATTTAGTGTTTTGTTTAAAGTATATAGCATCATTTCATTTCGTTAGAATACGAAACACCAAATGCAAAACACTCTCGTAGAAAGATCATTTTTTTGTCTTTTCGGGAGACTATCAAGTATTGATATTTGCCTGCGAATAAGCTAGATAAAAGTGTCGTTTTTACGGGTGCAGATATGATCAGCGTTGAAAATTTGACAAAAAGTTATGGCGGACAGGTGCTCTTTCAAAACATCGGATTTAAATTAAATCCCCGCGAACGATTGGGACTGGTGGCTCGAAACGGACACGGAAAAACAACCCTTTTCCGCCTGATTGCCGGTGAGGAACATCCTGATTCAGGTGCCATCAATATCCCCAAAAATTATCGTATCGGTTATGTTCATCAGCTTCTGGAATTTACAGAGGACACCGTACTCAAGGAAGGGATGAAAGGGCTCCCTGGAGATTCTCGGGATCATTCTTGGAAGGTGGAGAGGATATTGGCCGGTCTCGGTTTTTCAACAGATGATATGGAGCGGCCGCCTGAGCATTTCTCAGGTGGATTTCAGGTACGTTTAAATCTCGCAAAGGTCCTTGTTTCCGAACCGGATTTGCTCTTACTGGATGAACCGACCAACTACCTGGATATTGCTTCGATCCGGTGGATCGAACGATTTCTCCTGACATGGCCCCATGAACTGATGCTGATTACCCATGACAGGGGTTTTATGGATGCCATTGTAACTCACACCATGGGAATTCACCGCAAAAAGTTGAGAAAAATTATCGGCGCAACGGAAAAATACTACACACAAATCGCACAGGAAGAAGAAATCTACGAAAACACGCGACTCAAGGACGAACGTCGCAAGAAAGAAATCGACCAATTCATTCGTCGATTCAGAGCCAAAGCGCGACTCGCCAATCTGGTGGAGTCCCGGGTTAAACTCCTGGGAAAAATGGAAAAATCGAAAAAGCTCGAAAAAATAAAAACACTCGATTTCTCATTCCAGAGTTTGCCGTTTTCAGGAAAAAACATGTTAGATATTGAGGGGGTTTCCTTTTCCTACCATCCTCAAAAATCGCTGATCACCGATCTTAATATCTCAGTTAAAACTGGAGACCGTGTTTGTGTTATCGGGAAAAACGGGAAAGGAAAAACAACCCTGCTGCGGCTTTTAGCCGACCAACTAACGCAACAAAGTGGTGAAATCAACTGGAGGGCCGGCGTTGTGCCCGGTTTTTTTGAGCAAACCAATATTCGAAACCTTGTCGACGCACGAACCGTGGAAGAAGAAATTCAAATCTCAAATCCACACATGAATCGGCAATCAGTCCGTCGAATTTGTGGTTCCATGATGTTTTCAGGCGATGATGCGCTTAAAAAAATCAGCGTACTTTCCGGTGGAGAGAAA
>JAHEHB010000556.1 GCA_024644775.1 Deltaproteobacteria bacterium | reverse complement strand
TCAAACCCGATGCTTTTCAGATAAAGGCAAACTTCAACGACGGCAGGATGCTCGATTTGAGTGGTGATGATGTGATTGCCTTTTGGGCAGAAAACCCCGCTGCAGCCCTTGATCGCAAAATTATTGGATTCGGTCCCGCCGCTGGTAAATATAATTTCCCCCGGCCTGCAGTTGAGCACCGATGCGACCTGCTGACGGGCCCTGCCGACGGCCTGTCGGGGCTTGCTGCCGTAATAATGGGAGCTTGACGGATTGCCGAATTCTTCCTCAAAAAACGGCCGCATGGCCGCGATGACTTCCGGGTCATGGGGCGTGGTGGCGTTATAATCCAGATAGATGGGTTTTGGCATCATGCTGTTTTCCCCTGGGAGATAAAAACGATGTCAATCAGAGGCCGCTCTTCTAATCGTATCGATCAGTTCTTCAAAATCACAGGGTTTGGTCAGGTAGGCGAAGGCGCCGTATTTCATTCCTTCCCGGGCGGTCTGCTCCGACTCATGGCCGGTCAGGATGATGACCTCCATTTTAGAGTACATATTTTTAAATATTTTGAGCACCTCCAGCCCGTCCATGTCTTCCATTTTTAAATCTAAGACAGCAACATCAAAATCCACTTTGCGAAGCGCCTTAATGCTTTCTGTTCCGCTGTAAGTCTTCGTGACATCAATGTTTCTTTTGTTCAATCTCTTAAAGAGCACGTCAACAAAATTTATTTCATCATCCACAAGCAGAACTTTAATTTTTTCCCCGTTGATGTTTTGGCTTTCAGGCAATATCATTCTCCCTGATGATGCGATGTTTTTCCGGAAAGGTGGTCGGCTTTTACGGCAGATGGCTTTTTCAGGGGAAATCGAATCGCAAACCGGGTTCCCGCGTCGACGGTGCTACGGACATTGATATCGCCACCCATTCTTTGGATGATTCCAAAACAGATCGACAGGCCCAGTCCATTGCCTTCTCCCACCGGCTTGGTGGTGAAAAATGGGTCGAAAATTCGGTCCAGGTTGGCTTTCGGGATCCCGGGGCCGTCATCTTCAACAATAATCAAGACATAGCGACCTGCCAGACGGGTGGTGATGTCGATTTTACCGCCATTTTTTCTCAGGGCATACAGCGCATTATTGATTAGATTCAGAAGAACCTGTTGTATCTCGGTCTGGGAGCCGTAAATCACAGGTATGCTGTCATCCAGATGGGTATTGATGGAAATTCCCGTGTAAGACGCCTTGTCGGAAATCGCGACGACTTCTTTAATCATTTCGTTTAGTTGAAGGTCTTGTATTTGCGTGTCTGATGTTCTGGCAAAACTCAACAGTTTATGGGTGATTTCCTTACAACGCTTTCCCTGGCTTTCAATCTGTTGCAGCGCCCGTTTGATTTCTTGCAGATTTTTTCCATTGCGAAATTCTTCCTCCTTCAACAGGTCACCGATCCACCCCGCTTCTTGAACCATAATCGCAACCGGATTGTTGATCTCATGTGCCGTTCCGGCAGCCAGACGGCCAACGGAGGCCAATTTTCCGGTTTCGATTATCTGCCGATTCATCATTTCTTTTTCCCGATCGACTTCTGTTATATGGTTAATCACTTTATGGAACAAAAGCAAATTCATAATGACGATGAGCAGCGCCCCCAACAGGAGAATCACCACGGCAACAATTTGTGTTCGGATCAAGTCTGAAAAGGCTTCTTTCTTTTCCTGCTGGAACACCAGAATCCAATCTTCGTTTTTAAGAAGGGCTGCCAGGTATATGGCCTCATCCAGGCCGGGGGAATCCTGAATCTCACCGATGAATATCCCGTGCTTTGCTTTTTTACCGGCTTTTATAAAATCCATATATGATTTGTTGCTGGGCAACATATCGTAATGCGGTTTTGTCTGGAACTCTCCAGCCCGGTTCAGAATAAAGGCAAAGCCGGTTTTACCGATACGAAGGTTTTCTGCAAGCGAATTGAATGCTTCGAAATTGATGGTGGACCTTAAGAGGAAATATTTGCCCTGATGGAGGGTTTTTACGGATACGATAAAATGAGGTCTCGAACGCAGGCCGGGAAAAACATCACTGATGTAATACGGTTTTGCGAGCGCCTCCTGGAACCATTTCGCATCTGAATACTCCGCTTTTTCCAGGCTGAATCGTCCGGCATAGGCGACCTGCACGCCGTTTTCATTGATAATCCCCAGGTCTTCAAATTCACCTTCATATTTTTGCTGGAGCTGGTACAGCTTCTCCTGCAGTACGGATTCATCAAGGAGGTCCTCATTCTGGCAGGAATCCAACAGATACTGAAGGTTGTTCAGCCTTTCGTTCAAGAACGTGTCGATGTCTTGAGCATGTCGGTGGATCACCTCTTTCAGGTGGGCATATAGTTTTTCATGGTAGGAGATGCTGTATTGATGCAGAATCATACCGCTGACCAAAAGCATCGGCACAAATGACACAACGATAACAATCAGCACCATATTTCTGGTGAATGCTTTGCTGTACGGTTTTTTAGATGATATTTCTTCAACCATAAAAAATTTGCATTAAACCTGAAACGTATTTAGAAGATATTCTTTTAAAAATGGTCTGCAGGAGGCTGCCCCGGTTGAAAATGCAATCGCAATAAAGCGTATCGTAGCAAATAATTCCATGGCTGTCGACAAAGCGTTTTTGAAGCAAATCCGGCGGTTGCCTATCGGGCGGAAGAGCCTGGAAAAAAGGCGGGCGGTTGGAATTGATTCGAAATGGCCGGCGACTGTGCAGGTGTGAAATTGTCATAAAAGCTACGGCTCATATTTTAACAATAGTTTTTTGCGCTCGGCATCCTGTATCTTGTTATCATGTGCCCGTTTCTTTTTGGTGGCTTCCTCCACTTTGGTGACGAGTTCCTCGATATCACATGGCTTGGTAAGAAAATCATACGCCCCCAGTTTCATGCCGGTGATGCCTGATTCGATCGTGGCGTGACCCGTGAGCATGATGACCTCTGTTCTAAAAAAGCCGGCCTTGATTTTTTTCAGCAGCTCAAGTCCGTCCATACCCGGCATCTTGACATCCAGGACAATAACATCGAGGTTTTGATTCATTTTTAGTTTTTCCAGGCCCTCTTCGGCGCT
>JAHEHB010000555.1 GCA_024644775.1 Deltaproteobacteria bacterium | reverse complement strand
ATGGTTCCGGCGTTTAGTTCTTGCTGAAACGCAGTAATCCGTTGGATCAGATCTCCCATATAACGAATGGGATTATCCCCAAAGGGCACATAAGTGGTGTGTATGCCGCCTCGATTCGATTCAAGTGTAATGGTAAATACCATTGACCCCATACTCATCACCCACAGTTCATCAAGGCCCTCCCCAATTAGGATTCGATCACACGAAATCCGGCCTTGTTTCAAATCTTCAATAAGGGCCAAGGGACCGTCCTTCGCAGCGACCGGTTCCTCATGGCCAACCACTGCCGTTATCCACAGATCTCCCTTCAATTGCACACCAGATCCCAACAAAGCTTTCGCCGCTCCTAATATAGCTGCCATTCCGCCTTTCATATCCGCCGAACCGCGGCCGTAAATACGATCCCCGTCTTGACGGCAGGGAGCACAATTGCCAAGGGGGATTGTATCCAGATGCCCGTTTAACATCAATGTCGGGCCGCCGCCTGTACCCGGAATGTGCGCATACAGATTCGAACGACCGGGGGTAACTTCTCGAACATCCGGATGCAGGTCCAGGTCGCGCAACTGTGCTTCATAGTATTTACAGATATCTCTTTCTTCCATTGTTACGCTGGGTATCTCAATCAATGATCGTGTCTGTTCACCGATCCATTTCTCGTCAACGGCATCAACAATATGTGTCCAGAGTTTCAATCCAAACCCTCCTATTAAAGGGAATGATATCTATCTTATCCCCTCCCTCAATCCCTCCCGCCCACGCCAGAGGCGGATCTTCGACAGGGGAGGGAAGTTAAATTTTACTAACTTAGGCTTTGTATTTAGCCAGGTTAATTTTTTTTGCTCACTATAACTCATTTTATCGGATAGTGGCATGCAATGTAGTGCTTCGGGCTGATTTCCCGATACTCCGGTGGTTTTGTATCGCAGCCTTTACTACGATGCAGGCAGCGAGGATGAAATGGGCACCCTGAAGGAGGATTAATAGGTGAAGGAACATCTCCTTGCAGGATGATACGTTCTTTCTTAGCCTTTGGGCTGGGCATGGGTGCAGCGGACAACAGCGCTTCAGTGTAAGGATGTCGGGCGCTCTTGTATATCTCCTTGGCATCGGCCAATTCCATGATTTTACCTAAGTACATGACACATACCCGGTCGCTGACATATTCCACAACCCGCAAATCGTGAGCGATGAACATGTAGGTGAGTTCAAAATCCTTCTGAAGCTCTACCAAAAGATTGAGCACTTGAGCCTGAATGGATACGTCCAGTGCCGACACCGGCTCATCTGCAATGACTAATTTTGGATTGAGACCCAATGCCCGAGCAATACCGATACGCTGGCGCTGCCCTCCACTAAACTCATGGGGATAGCGTCGCAAATGCTCCGACCGCAGCCCCACTCTTTCAAGAAGGTCGGCCACCTTTTCCTCAGCATCACGTTTTGAATGGGCCAACCGATAGTTTTTGAATCCCTCTCCGACAATTTTAGCCACCGTCATCCGTGGATTCAGCGACAAGTAAGGATCCTGGAAGATAATGGTCATGTCCCGCCGGAGTTGCCGCATTTCACCCATATTCACGGAAAAGACATCTTTGCCCTCAAAAAAAACCCTTCCTTCGGTAGGTTCGATGAGACGGAGAATCACCCGTCCGGTCGTCGTCTTACCACAACCACTCTCACCAACGAGTCCCAGAGTTTCACCTCTTTTTATCGAAAAACTTACATCATCAACAGCGTAAACCATGGCACGGGTTCTGGAAAACACACCGCCTTTAATCGGAAAGTACTTTTTGAGTTTTTCGACATCTAAGATTATAGTGTTGTCACTGATGCTCAATCGATACCCTTTATTTTATTAATCCCATTTGGATACAGGGGGATAAAGCCAACAGGCAATTTGACGATCTTTTGTCGGTTCAAATAGCCGAGGGATCTCCCTTGCGCAAATCTCCATCTCTTCCTGGCAACGGGGATGAAATGGGCACCCCGGTGGAAGTTCGGCTAGATTTGGGACAATGCCCGGGATTTCATTTAGTTTCTTTCTTTCCAAAATGATCTCTTCACTGGGAATGGATCCCAACAAACCCCTGGTGTATGGATGAAGCGGTTCTTCGAACATGGCATCGACAACAGCACTCTCTACGATTTTCCCCGCATACATGACAATGACGTTCTGGGCCATTTCGGCAATAACCCCAAGATCATGGGTAATGAGAAGAATGGCTGCGCCGAACTCCTCCTTCAATTTATTCATCAAATCCAAAATTTGAGCCTGAATGGTCACATCCAAAGCGGTGGTCGGCTCATCCGCGATGAGCAAACCGGGGTTGCAGGAAAGGGCCATTGCAATCATTACCCGTTGCCGCATGCCGCCACTCATCTGGTGAGGATACTCATTAATACGCCGTTCCGGCGAGGAGATCCCCACAGTTTGTAACATTTCAACAGCCTTATCCAACGCTTCGGGTTTTGAAAGATCCTGGTGGCGTCTGATGGCCTCGGCAATTTGGTAACCGATGGTAAAAACAGGATTGAGTGATGTCATGGGTTCTTGAAAAATCATGGAAATCTTGTTTCCTCGGATCTTCCGCATCTCACCCGCGGTAACCTTCATCAGATTTTTGTCTTCGAACCAAATTTCACCGCCTACAATTCGCCCGGGAGGTTCCGGTATGAGACGCATGATCGAGAGGGCCGTTACGCTTTTACCGCAACCGGATTCACCCACGATACCCAATGTTTCTCTCTTCCGAATGCTAAAATGCACCTGGTCAACCGCTTTGACGATACCCTCGTCCGTATAAAAATGGGTCCTCAGTTCTGATACACTTAATAAGGATTCATTCTTCATTGAGTTTCCAATGATATTGTTTCTGCTATCTCTGTACACCTTGCATTTTGGGATCGAGAGAATCTCTAAGCCCGTCACCCAGCAGATTCAGCCCCAATACGAATAGCAATATGGCAATACCCGGAAACATAGATATCCAGGGAGCCTTGAGCATGAACAGCCGTCCTTCACTGACTACATTGCCCCAACTCGGAATATAGGGAGGAGCCCCTACGCCCAAAAAACTCAGCGATGCCTCCGCCAGGACGGAGTAGGCCAAGATGAAG
>JAHEHB010000181.1 GCA_024644775.1 Deltaproteobacteria bacterium | reverse complement strand
ACTGCAGGCCGAATAACCTGAGATGTCCCCAGGGACGATGATCGCGCTCCAGCCTCGGTGCAGGTGTTACAAAGTTGGTGGCACCCCCATCAGCTGCTCCACCATCGGCGGCCCCACCGTCCGCAGCGCCGCCATCGGCGCTGGCCGTTACCGCCTGCAGTGTTACCTTTTGGTTGCAATCTTCAACACTTACAACTAATTGATCGTCCGCCAGATCATCGGACGTTATGGAGTCGGGAACACTCAAAAGGATCCCATTAATGAAAGGCAGATCCATAAGGAGTGAGACCCCGTAAGTTGCCCAATCCGATGCGTATTGCGTCCGTTCTTCTTTAGAAACATCATCATTGAAAAGAACGGTTTTTTTCACCATCCCGGCATCGGCCGCGGAAACCATCAAGCCGCAGCAAAGAGTTATGAAAAGTGAAATCATCAAGTATTTTTTTAGTGTATTCATAATGTCTCCCTATTTCATGGCAGATCATAAATGACGTGCTCAAGCGCCCCTACCAGATTTATCGTACCATTTAACGCGGTTTCTTTAAGAATGGTTTTTACATCCTCAAATGACAGCATCTTGTTTAAGTCTTTTGCCCTTGCGAGCATCATGGATACAGCACCCGTGACGTGTGGTGTTGCCATGCTGGTGCCACTGCAAAGTCCGTAACCTCCTCCTACGTCTGTAGAAATAATATCGGTTCCGGGTGCAAGCACATCCACTTCCAGACCAGTGTTCGAAAATTCGGTAATATTCTCAAAGATATCAACAGCACCGACAGCAATGACCTCAGGATAAGCGGCAGGATACATCACGGGGTAGGGATTGCCAGTCGTGCCGTCGTCACCAGCTCCGCCTTCTCCCGCTCCGCCTTCACCAGCACCACCTTCACCTGTGCCTCCATCATCTTCCCAGTTGGAGTGATTTCCCGCAGCAGCTATCATAATTACACCGGCTTCATGAGCTTTTTGAATTGCCAAACGAACAGCGGGATTGTCATCACGGAAGGCGATACTCATGTTGATAATATCTATTTGATTTTCAATAGCCCACTGAAGGCCCATAATGAGTGTTGAAATATCTCCTGTCGCAAATTCATCAAGAACTTTCACCACGTAAAGTCGAATCGGTACATAAGGGGCAATCCCGATGTCACGCCCGCACAGGGTTCCCGATACGTGAGTGCCGTGGCCATTGTCGTCCTCTGGAATATCGTCAATCATATTAACAAGATCAATACCACCTTCAATCTTTCTACGAAGATCCCCATGTTTTGTATCCACACCCGTATCGAAGATCGCCACCCGCACTTCATCCAAATTATTTGAGAAAATAGCCTCTTTTACAACATCGGCCACTTCACTAGAAACAAATTTAGTTGTTAAATACATTGGATCATATAAATAATCGTAGAGATATAAGGTACCCCACGGGCGATGGCCCCTTGGTACGGGATCTGTTGACGTAATGAAATTTGTAGCACCCCCTTCACCAGCACCCCCTTCGCCGGCGGCCTCAATAGCTTGAAGCTCCATTTTTTGATCGCTCTCAACGCTTGCCACCCGATTATCATTGACTAGATCTGCCGAGGAAATTTCCACAGGCACCATCAATACCATACCGTTCATAAAAGGCAGATCCATAACGGTTGAAACTCCGTAATATTCCCAATCCGATGCGTACCCGTTTCTTTCTACCTGGGAGACGTCTTCATGAAAGATGATTATTTTTTTCACCATATCGGCACCGGCTGCAGAAACCATCCCGCAGCAAAAAGCGATGACCAATCCAATCACCATAAGGCACTTTAGTTTTTGCATTTGAAATTTTTCCTTTCAAAAAAAGTTTTTTCATCACCCGAACAAAAAAAGCCGGGTTGCCATGCATAAATACTACTGCAACCGTCAGCTTGTGACGCCTGCAACGGTTCCATTTGGCAACCCGGCTATCTCTTTTTCGAGACCCGTGGCTTTCCGTCCCCACCTCGCGATGGGTTTGGCTTTATCAAATTCGGACTTTCAAGTTGTCACTTTGCCTTTAGCAGGAATGATGCCAGGATAAAAAATCTTTATAATTTAAAATGATTCCAGTATGTTATATCAATAATTCATTTTTTGATCGGGCTTGCCAAACGACCAAGATTGGTCAAATAACCAATGACTCGTTGGCCAGATGGCCAATCATCAGAGAGGAGACTCAGTTTTTCACATACGGCTTTTTCCTGGAGCAAGAGAGTAATCGTCAGCTCCAGGGAAAGCACGCAAAAGGCATACTTTTACCAGTTCACAAACACCGGGGTGGATTTTATAAATTCGAGAGAATCGAATGGCGGGCTCGGCGATGAATGATGGCGTTGGTAATCGGAGAAAAAATTTATGCGGATGTGAGAAGGATGGTTCGGACAGGCTCAATAAAACAGCAGAAGCCAGGAAAATATTATTGGGCTTATTATCGGCTCACCCCAAATCGAGGAGAAGTGTTCTAATCTTTTAACCGAAGAGAGCCTGAATTAATTCTGAGTTGACATTTCGCATTAATCGGACACTGTCATTTGTCTGGCCGCTACAGCTAACAGGCTTTATTTTCCTCTCAAAGAAAATAAAAGCCTAATCGCCTATCACTCTTTATGAACTCAAAACCATATTGACAACCATTGGAATTTCTGATTACTCCTTTTTGCCGAATCAATGAGCGATTTTTATCATCTAATCTAAATCCTAATTCAAGACTATCACCTACTTGCAGTTTGATCCGAGGATTAGTTTCGAATCTGCAGCCGGTTTTTGATAAATCCGTAATGGTTACCGATCCGATAGGTTTTCCATCCTTTTTAATTGCACCATTTAGATGGACGGCTTTTCTATAAGAAACTCTTTTCTCTAATTTTATTTCCCCTATGTTGCCACATTTGCATTTATACTTAACAATAAATTTGTCTAATAAATTTGGGTTGTTATCCAAATAAATCGTTGTTGTTTTGGTGCATTTTGGACAAGTGATATAGATCTTTTTATCAATAACACGAGTAACCTGAAGATTTTCCAATGTACCGGTCATATTATGCCATATGCTATCTTGTGCAAATCTGTTTTTTTTCTTTGTCTAATAAGTTGAAAATCCGCTCTGCAGCAGGTTCGTAAAAAAAATTCGGACTGGAAAAACCGTCAAATATAAACATAAATGATTAAGCACATCATAAATTAATGCCTCAATATAAGATAAAAATCAATAGTTTTCACCTGGAATGTCATGATAACGATACTGGCAACATAACGATATGAACTTTTCACAATCATTAGAAAGATACACCTTCGATACCTTATTCTTAACAGTGAGGTAATCCAATGATCCTAAAAATACCAAAAAAAAATGCTTACCCCCATAATCGATCCCTTTTATTGAACCGGATATACCGGTATTATAAAATGAAAGAGAGCGAAAAAACCGGAGGAGCACGTACCTGCAGCAGCAGGTGGGCGCTCTGCTGGCTCCAACGCATCTGTTGTTTGGAGATCGGCGATTACTGCCGCTGCTGGCCACCAGGCAGCGCAAATAATGGGACTGACACCCAACAACACCACTTTCAGTTGATAGGTTATAGGTTCAAGAGCTTCGGCTACCGAAACACTTATCCCTGTCATTTCATTTTAGTTGAAGTTTGTGCGATGAGGCGTAAACGAGACGTTTTGGCATTTTTTGGAAATTCGTAACGGTGGCATAACCCGTGTCATGAATGATGAACTTCGAGACGTGTTCCGGCAATGGTATCCGATATTTTCTCAAGAGGAGGTGCAGAAACAGGCCGCATAACTCCCTCGGTTTTTTTCACTCTCCCCAGACCGTGGGGATAAATTAACGCTGATTTTACAAAAAGCACCATCATATCCTACTCACTGACGGTTCTTTGCTAAAGCTAAAAACGTTAGAATCCGATTTTAATAAAAATTCTGAAAACATAGGATTTAGCGGTGTTAAAACGAATGATCTGTTTTGGTATAATTTTTGTTTTCGCAGCTGTACCCGATACTCTGTTCGCCGAACAGACCTTAATGGTGGTCAAAATAGACGGAAACCCGCTCATAGACGGTAACGCCGAGGAACCTGTCTGGGATAAGGCTTGCGAAAACCGGAAGATTGCAAAGGAACATAACTGAAAAAAAATACAGGGGAACAATCGGCATATTTTCTTAGAGCCTTCATCTATAAAGGGGAGACCCACCTTTGGCAGTCGTTCTTGAGGAAGACATAAAACTCGGAAATAAAGATTTCAGTACCTTGAAAGAAATGCTGGGTGTTATCTTTCCAGAGGTTTCGAACATCAACAAACGTTTCCTCATACAGCTTACCAGCAAACATCTAAAAAACGCTTATATGCGAAAGGCGGTAGAATGTCATCCTAAAACCGCAAATGGCCTCGATCAGCGGGAGCAAAAGATGCGTCAAGCTCGCTATCAGCTTTTGTTTAAGGCCTATAATACATTGCTTCCGCATGTGAAAGCCATCCAAGAGAATACACGATCTGCTGAGGGCAAATGGGGTGACCCGTATTCTCCCATTGATCGCACAAATCGGACCATTCTTGCGGTGGGGGGAGCCAAAGGCGGTGTGGGTAAGTCGGTGATTTCGGCAAACCTGGCAGTGGGATTATCCCTATTGGGTCAGAAAGTAATACTCGCTGATCTCGACCTGGGTGGTTCTGATGTGCACCTTTATGTGGGGGTTAAATCCCTGCCCAAGACATGGAATGATTTTCTGGAAAAAAGAGCCGGGGCCGGTACGATTGAAGATATTCTCACACCCACAGCCTTTGATGGGCTAACATTAATAGGAGGTGACTCTTCGAGGTTGGGAAGTGCCAATCTTCCCCATGCCCAAAAACAAAAAATTATCCGACATCTCAAGGAATTGGATTGCAATTACGTTATTATAGATCTTGGTGGAGACACATCGTTTAACGTGCTTGATTTCTTTCTTCTTGCCGATTACAAAATCGTGGTTACAGGCACAGAGCCGGCTTCAGTTTTAGACAGCTACAGCTTTATTAAAGTCGCCTTCCATCGCTTTCTTGAGCAGTTTTTGGCAGGCTACCAATCGCTAAAAGACTTGAGTCGGCGTATTCGTGGAGGATTGCTGAACAAGGCTCAGGCAACGACCCTGCAATCAATTTTTCAGGAAGTTCGGAGCAAAGATGCGTCCGCATATGTAAATCTAATGGAGCAGTTTGAACAATTCAGAGTATCCCTTGTGGTGAATATGGCTGAGAATCGCAAAGATGTCCGAATTGCAGAGTCGATGCAGCGTCTTTTGAAAGAAAATTGTCTTCTTGACGTGGGAATTTTGGGAGCCATTCCCTTTGACAAGACTGTCCGTAAAGCAGCACGACGATTTACTCCGACAGTTGTAGAAAATCCCCGGTGTCACGCATCGCAATTGATTCATCAAATGCTTGCGGCCATTCTGTTACTCCGTGAACCGGAAGCTGTTCGGGCTGCGCTTCTTGAAAAAACATGCCTTGTTCGGGAAGAAGCAAAAGATCGTATCGGTGCCGGAACGATGACGCTAGATGGCTTGTCCATGGAACAAATTGACTCCATCTTCGGCCGATCCCCCGGGCTCAGTCAGAGCTTCCAAAAAATCTTGAGTATCGTGGGAAGCTGAAGGACCTGTAATGTTAAATTTTTATCCCGACGGCGAAAAAAAATTAACGTTTGCTATGCGGGGTCGGGATAGAATTTGGACAATTTCCAACGATCTTAGTTAAAAAAAATGGCGTTCCTGTTACCTTCCAAAGCAAACCTGCCGGCTTCATAACTTCAATGCATCATAGGTCACAAAATTCGGTATCAAAATAAAAGTATCGAATCCCATCTATTGAATGTGTTTTGTTTGATACTCGTAAAGACCGACCTTCGTGAATTAACATTCTCTCAGGAAATTAGGTGGATAAGTAGGAATTATTGAAGCTGGAAAAGTTACCGTAAGATCGATATTTTTTGTCCGGATTCAAAAGAATAAAAGTCCTCCCTAAAAAACCACCGTTTTTCAAAGTAGGGAAAGATCTAAAAGAGCGAGTTGACTTTAAATAAAAATGCCGCTTACAAGAATAATTAAACATCAACAAGCAGCCATCAAACTTGACATTCCATACGGAATGCTAACGTTAAATTTGAGTGTGAGGCTTATTTTTATAGGCTTCAACCACCTTTTTTATTCTTCTTATCTGCTGTCTGCTTTTATCCTATATCCCCCCAACTATGCGACCGGTTTAAATGTCAGCTCTTTGACATATTCTCATTATTTTTTCTGATAAATTAATTCCAACATCCTCTAACCTGCTGATTTACCATGTAATTAACACCCAAATCAAAAATTGGTATATCTTATGCATTATTCATACCCTAATGGAATCGCCATTTGAATAATTCCCATGTTTTCCCCCGGGCATGCCCCTCCCACGAAATTTGACGATTTGTCCATACATATTTCCGAACGTCCGGGGCAACGGCGGAAGGGCATGAAAACCCGCCTGAAAGCGGGTCGGTAATGGTGAGAGGCTGTTTCACGATTTTAGATGTTCTGCAGTGCACAAAGTGAGCGTCTGATATTGTGGAGCCATTATTTTTGTGGCATGCCAGGCGCACGGTCTCTTAAAGAAATGTACGGACAACACGTTAAAAAGCGAAATTAATCTCTAACAATTACAGGGGATTTGAGATGAGGGGTTTGGGAGGGACTTTCACTATAATAATTATCTGCTTTCTATGTTTTATTGGATTTGTCGTCTATTACATTTTTAAACAATTACAATTTATTATCCAAGCCATGAACTTGTACAAGGACATGGTGATCCGTCAGGATGTGATGATAAAACTTTTAAGTGATATATGTAGTGGGAAAAAAGAATCGGAAAAATTAACCGAAAGTTATATCGGAATAAAAGAAACAAACAACGCAATTAACGAGGAGATCAGCCAGCAAAGGCTAAAACAGGACCCACACGCATACAGCCAACTGTCTGAAGAAAAAATAGTAGATCTTATAGACTCAAAGTATAGAGACAGAGACTTTACAAGCTGCGTACATTACTTAAAGCGTCTTACAACGGAATATCCTGGCAGCGATTACGTGCAGTTCGCCGAACAACGGTTTACCGAGATAATAGATTCGCAATTTAAATTATAAATTTCGCGGTTATCCACAAGGTTCCAGTTGTTTACTGGAATAGGTTTTGAAGGTGATCCGATTCGTACGCGTGTGACTGTCTGAGTGCATTAGGGAACGTTACATCGATCAGCATCGCGGTGCTGCAATAGATCAAAATGTTGAATATTTCATGATACATTGTTTATCTCAAAGCCCTGATCGGTGTTACATTCTCTTATGTGCGAGTTTCACACGTCCGCGAATCGGATCACCTTCAAAGCCGACGTGGCTCAACTTGAGCTTTCGATATAACCGGATTAAATTATAACTTGGCTCATAATTATATTTTTGTCACTATCGTTCAATCCTCAACCAAGAATTGTTAACTGTAGCGACCCGGAATAAAAATCAGGTGAAAGCTTCGGGACAGCTATATAGGCCCAATGAAAACGCAGCTATGTTTCCACTGGGCCTTTTGAGAAAAATTTGCCATACTATTTTTATTTTAGATTTTTGCTTAAAAAAATATCGATTTTAGCTAATGCATCAAGGGAATTTTTTTTCGTCCACACCTGTGATTCAAGCCAATTAGCTGCTGTGTTGGTTCCAAAATTCGGATATGAAAAAAAAGCTGGAAAATGGCCTTCGTTTGAATAAACATAGATTTCGCGAGGTTTACCTGCCACCCTCAGTGCATCCGCATAGCGGATTGCTGAACTGACAGGACCGAATGCATCCTTTTCCCCTTTAATAATCATTATAGGACAAGATACCTTTTCAACTTGATGGATTGGTGATAAGGCAATATAACGATCTCGGCATTGTTCCGGGGAACATCCAAAAATCTTCTTAACAGCTTTTGTATAATTTCTTAATTTCTCTATAGGGTATTTCGAATAATGTGCCTCAGCCCAATAATAAGATTCTAAATAATCATATGCGCCGCCTAAACCTACGACCGCTTTTAAATCATTAATTTGAGAAGCCGCAAGATATGCAACATGCGCACCTTCCGACCACCCAATTGTCCCTATTGGAGCACTTCCTATAAATGATAATTCTCTGAGTTGATCTATTACCGTACTAAGGTCGCTAACGTCTTTAAAAATATAATCCCGGTAGCGAATACGTTTGTCACCTTGGCCGCCTCCGAATGGGAAGCCTCTTCGGGCATAAGCAACCCCCACAAAGCCATTTAACGTAAGGTGTTTAATCAATTTATTATAAAAGTACCCCATACCGCCGACTCCATGAAGATAGATAACCACAGGAAATGGTCCGACCCCCTCGGGTTTTTTCACCAAACCAACAATCTTATGGTCGTCTCGCATAATAAAAATCATTTTTTTTCGCATAGGCTCTTGGAGGGATTTTTGCCCGGTTGTCTGGCAATTGGAACAAAGCAAAATAACTAAAACTAACACCTTTGTCAGATTCATTCTATGGCATTTCATTCACCAATCTCCTGTTTTTATAATTAACTATCTTTGAATCTTTTTTTTGAAATATGATTTCACTCAGAAAGTCAATACATTGGATAAATAGTCAGCTGAAATCCTTCGATACGTACCGGTATACATTTGGACGTTACGTGAATTTGGATGGGATTTTTTGGAAGTACATAGGAAGTAGATAGCTTCCTCAGATAGGTATTTTGGGGTATTTTCAGGTAGGGTAGGGTACCATAATGAAAATAGCCAACTTTCTGTAATTATTAATTTTTGTAATAATTTCTTGCTCTTGCTCGGTTTGGTGTTACGGCCTTTCACGCCGGCAACACAACAAAGGCCGCCAGATTTTCTGACGACCATATTATCATTGTGACGTCCCCAAGGGGACGTGTAAGGTATCCTAAAGGAGTTGGACCTACCGCCGCCGAAATTGGAAGGCGTGTTTTAAGGGATGTGATCAAGCAATCTTTGTCAATATATGAATCCCCGTATTTTACACGCTTTTTTACCGAACTTTATGCATTGAAATTCACGAAAACACTACCTTCGGATCACTTTGGCCAGCGCCTTCTTCCCTTCAGCACCCAATCCTAGTTTTTCGATTTCCCGCAACAGCTGATCTCTGCTGCCATTTCCACCTGCGTATCCATTGAGGCGAGTCACGGCGGTGGAGTCCACAAAATCCCGGTGGCTCGGATAGATACTCGCCATCTCACTATTCAGCTCATTATGACCCTTTAGAATGTACTTCTGGTGGTAATCTTCGGCCATGGTAAAGGACAGAAGCGGCGCCACTTCCGTTTTAACGGTGCGGTCGATTTTCCGCTCAACGGCAGTTTTGGAAGCCATTGCCAGTCGGCGCTGCTGCTTGTTGTGATAGAAGACCGCATTCATGTATTGCCGCGACCACGACCCCCCGGTCGGTCGGTGACTTTTCCAGAAAATGTCCAGTAGTTGGGCATAGGTGATGCGCTCGGGGTCATAGTCCACCTGCACGGTCTCCGTATGATCACCCATATTGTTGTAGCTCGGAGCGTCCATCCTGCCACCGGCGTATCCCACACGTGTTCGAATCACCCCTTCGATTATCCCGAACCGGGATTCGATTCCCCAGAATCAGCCCAGACCGAAGGAGGCGGTTTCAAAAACGGATGGCGCCGCCGCATCGATGGGTGGAATCTTCGAAAATTCGGTTTCGGTTTTATATGCAACACTCATGGAACCCTCCTTTGTTTTTGAGGCACGGTTTGCCTGTTTCCCCATCGTTGGGGAGCCACCCAATAAAAACGACATCACGCCCAATAATAATAAACATCGGATGATATCCGTGCGGCTTCTTTTATTCATCTCGATTGTCCTCTCTTTTGGATCCGACCTATTCACAAAATAAATGAGTAAACTGGATTATTTTTTCGCCAAATGGCACAAGTATATAATAATCACGATTTGAAGGAGATTTGTAAAGATTCGATAAAGATTTTTGGATCACAAGGGAAAACATGAAAGTAGCGAAATGTAAGGTATTCTCTTTTATTTTGAGATCGCTAA
>JAHEHB010000180.1 GCA_024644775.1 Deltaproteobacteria bacterium | reverse complement strand
CCGGTATCACGGTATTGAACCCGAACATGACGCTTTACAGATTTGGATTTGAATAAATGGCTTGACAACCATGGGTAATTAAAATAGGAAAAAAATATTCGTTGCGATCTTCTATCAATCCACCCTAACCATTTTTTGAAATAACGCTTTGCCGTAAATGAAATCGAGTTTTTTCGCCTTGCTGTGGACAATACTGGTGTTGGGAATCTTCTTCAGTTTACATCGCAGGTTGATTCCGGATACCGTTACTTACCACGGTTTTAAACCCACTAACTATGTTTCAACCCCAACTTAACCCTACTGCAGAAAGGAGGCTCACAAATGTCAGGAAAAAAAATCACCTTATGCTTCGCCTTTTGTCTCGCAATCGGAATGGTTTTTCCCGGAATCGGCTTTGCCGCCGATCAACCCAAGCGTGGCGGTACGTTTCGTTATGCCATGATCGATACTCCCCCTACGCTTGATCAACATGTCGTCACATCTACTCTGACAACGACAATCATCCAACATTCCTTTGAAACTTTGTTTACGTTCAACTCCAAATTTGAACCCATACCCCACTTGGCGGAAAAAGCGGAGGTTAAAGACAATGGTAAGCTGATCGTTTTTTATTTACGCCAAGGCGTACCGTTTCACAATGGCAAGGAAATGACATCGAAGGACGTGGTGGCTTCACTAACTCGGTGGGGAGAGCATGGCGTTCGGGGGCCGATCCTATTCAAACATGTTGAGAAGGTGGAAGCAGACGGAAAATACATCGTCAAAATGTATCTGAAGCAACCGTTTGCCCCTTGGGCGTCTTTAATTTCTTTTGCCAATGGCGGTCCGGTCATTTACCCCAGCGAAGTTGCGGAATCAGCCGGCAAAGAACCTATTCCAATGGAAGGTTATATCGGAACGGGTCCGTATAAATTCGCCGAATGGAAATCGGGTCGAGGCGTTACGCTGGAGCGATTTGACGAGTATGCAAATCGAAAGGAACCGGGCGATGGATATGCAGGGCAGAGGAATGCTTATTTGGACAAATTAAGGTTCATCCCTGTGGCCGACCCGGGCACCAGAATAAACGGTATCAAGGCTGGAGACTATGATTACGCTGAATATATTCCCGGCGATCTGTTCGAAGGGCTTGAAAACGATCCGGCCGTCCAAATCATGATTCGAAAAGCTGCAGCCTTTGGAGAATTGTTCTTCAACCAAAAGGAAGGGATCATGACGAACAAAAAGCTTCGTCAAGCATGCCAGGCTGCTTTTAATCTGGAACCCGTATTGCGCGCGTCTACGGGCCCGGAAAATCTATGGTCCCTAAATGGCGCGTTGTTCCCGCCTGGAACAAAATGGTTCACTGAGGTCGCCGTTGACAAATACAACCAGAATAACCCCGAAAAGGCCAAACAGATGGCTAAAGAGGCCGGCTATAAGGGTGAAAAAATCCGTTTTATGTGCACAACATCCTATAGCCATCATTATAACGCCAGTGTGGTGCTGGCAAAACAGCTGAAAGATGCCGGATTCAACATTGATTTGCAGATCTATGACTGGGCAACGCTCATTTCCCGACGCATCCAGCCCAAATTATGGGACCTGTTTTTCACAGGTCACGGATTTGTGCCGGATCCTGTACTGTATACGTTTTTTAGCCCAACATACCCCGGATGGTGGGACACACCTAAAAAACGTGAGCTCATGTCACAGTTAACTTCAGCAACAGCTGATAAAGATCAGCTCAAAGCGTTTGAGGGACTCCAGGCATTATTTTACGAAGAAATCCCGCTTGTGAAAACCGGAAGTCGGTTCCAGTATGATATCTTTTCTCCACGAGTCAAGGGGATACCGTCATCGACCCTACTCAATTTTAACCGATTGTGGAATACGTGGCTGGAGTAACAGAACAAAGTCAGGCCCGGGGCCCAGCGCCCCGGGCTTTATTTGATTTCTAGGTTAATGTATCTGATTTGCATTCAGCCCTTTTTCATAACACTATCCTTTTTCGTGCTTCCAGGGTTCCCTTTTTCTCCCGCTTACGGAGATTCAGGATTTTCAATGAGCATATGAGTAGCAAGATTCCATTCCAGGAGAAGTCGTTATGCTTGTCTACGTGGTGAAGCGGTTCATCAGCATGATTCCAACATTTGTTTTGGCGGCGGTTTTGGTCTTCTCTTTTATGCATTTGATGCCCGGAGATCCGGCCGCCGTGATGCTGGGCGACAGCGCAACCGAGGATCAAGTTATCGCACTTCGCAAAGAAATGGGCTTTGACAAACCAATATATATTCAATTCTTTAAATGGTTTAGCGGCATTTTAAAGGGAAATTTGGGAACGTCCATTTTCTTTCATAAGCCAGTAACGGAAGTTATTTTGGCTCGAGCTGAAACCAGTATTCTTATCGCCATTTTTTCAATGACACTGATCATTTTGGTTGGAATCCCCATCGGTATAATATCGGCTGTAAAATATAACAGTGTCGCGGATCAATCGTTTTCAGGTGCTGCCATGTTCGGTGCTTCGGTACCGACATTTTGGTTGGGGTTAAATTTTATGCTCATTTTTTCAGTGGTGCTGGGCTGGCTTCCGAGCTCCGGTTTTCCATCATTTCTTGAAAGTGGAGACATTACGAACCTGCGATATCTTATTTTACCATGCGTCACATTGGCGGCTCCAAATTCTGCACTCATCATTCGTCTAACCCGCGCCAGTATGCTGGATGTGTTAAAGGAAGACTATGTAACATCTGCCCGCGCTAAGGGATTATCAGAGATAAAGGTAAACATAAAACACGTATTTCGAAATGCGTTAATTGCCATAATATCGGTACTTGGGTTTACCTTTGTGGGCCTGGCATCCGGTACGGTTGTAACGGAAACCGTCTTCTCTCTACCAGGGGTGGGAAGACTTATTGTCGAATCCATATTAAGAAGAGATTATCCGGTGATTCAAGGCGTCATCCTTATTATAGCTGTCGCTTACATGTTATTTAACCTATTGATCGACTATTGTTATACATTTCTAGATCCAAGAATACGAATCAACTAAATGAGGACGGTATTCATGCTGGAATTCATACGGGCCTTGATCAGAAGAAAAATCGCATTGTTGGGTGCTTGCGTTATGGTGGTTATTTTTATATTTGCCATCTTTGCTCCCCTGATCGCAACCCACGATCCCATGGGGCTAAATCCCATTGACCGGTTACAAATTCCCAATTCAAAATATTGGTTCGGGACCGATAATTTCGGCAGGGATATTTTTAGTCGAATCGTTTATGGTGCCCGGATGACGATCATAACCGGTTCGGGCGTTGTGATTTACTCTCTTTTTTTTGGGATTTTTATCGGTCTTTTCTCCGGATATTACGAGAGATTCGGTTTAGTGGCCATGCGGTTGGTTGATGTGATCATGTCTTTTCCTCCGTTGTTGCTGGCTTTGGCGTTAATGGCCATTCTGGGGCGCGGTGTGTGGAATGTGATACTGGCTGTCGGCGTCAGTTATCTGACCCGTACGGCTCGCATTATGTTTGGTTTAACCCTGAAGATAAAGTCAGAGGTTTATATAGAAGCGATTCGATCTGTCGGCGCAAAGCACAATAGAATCCTCATAAAGCACATCTTACCCAACCTCATCTCGCCTTTAATTGTTCAGGCAACCTTTACATTTGCCTTTTCCCTGTTACAGATCGCGTCACTGGATTTTCTCGGTGTCGGGTTGCCGCCTCAGCTTCCAAGCTGGGGAAATATGATTAGCGAAGGTCGCATTTATATCACCAGGGCGCCGGGTGTTTTGATATTTCCCGGCGTGTTTATCGTACTTACGGTGTTGTCTTTTAATCTCGTAGGGGATGTTTTGCGGGATAAATTGGATCCACGTTTCAAAGATGACGTTGCGGGGGTTCGTTAAATAAATAGAAAGGATCTTTCGACAGATGCAATTCGATGTCATTTTGAAAAACGGCAAAATTATCGATGGTAAAGGAAATCCCTGGTTCAAGGGCGATATAGCAGTGAAAAATGGTCGGATTCAATTAATCAGGCCAGGAATTGATGGGAATGCGTTAGAAACAATCGATATGAGCGCATACTTTATCTCTCCGGGGTTCATCGATCCCCATACCCATTCAGACTATGTGTTCTTTATTGATCCTTCCGCCCAAAGCAAGGTTCGTCAAGGAGTAACGACAGAGGTCGTCGGCAATTGCGGAATGAGTGCAGCACCTTATTGGGGAGATGCAAAAGAAAAAATCCTGACGGGCAGATACAAATTTACCCCTTTTTGGGAAACCATTCCGGAATATCTCGATGCCATATCCAAACAGACAAAAACGGTGAATATAGCCCCTTTGATTGGACACGGCACGTTACGCACTGCAATCATGGGGCCTGAAGACAGAGCACCAACGCGGGATGAATCGGAAAAGATGTCGCATATCCTATCGGAAGGCCTGGCGGCAGGTGCGTTTGGAATGTCCACCGGTCTATACTTTGCCCCCGGAGCATATGCAACAAAAGGGGAATTAGTGGAATTAGGCAAAATCGCCTCCCATCATGGGACGGTACTTACCAGCCACATTCGAGATGAGGGGAGTCGCTCCATTGGATTTATTCCGGCTGTTCAGGAAATCATTCACATTGGGCGCCAAGCCTCTGTTCCCGTACATATTTCTCATATTAAATCATTTGGACCGGATACGTGGCATACATCAGATGATGTCTTGAAACTCATCGACAATGCCCGGAATGACGGAATCGACGTCACGTGTGATCAGTACCCTTACGATACGACAGGAGGCGGACTTGCCGCAGATACCCTGCCCTATTCGTTTCAAGATGGCAAAAGCCCAAACCAGGTCTCTGAAGCGCTCAAAAAACCTGAGGTAAAACAAGCCATTAAAAAAGAGGTGGGAACCAATATCCAAAAAAGAGGAGGACCCGGAGTCTTAACCATCGCCACGTACCCCTTTAATCCCGATCTTGAAGGTAAAACCCTTCAAGATATCTGCGACGAACGCTGTAAAGATCCTGCGGATGTGGTGATGGAAATGCTGAGTGACAACTATGTAGCCAACTGGAACTGCAGATCGCTGCATATAGACGATGTTGATAAATTCATGGAATATCCTGCAACCATGATCTGCAGCGATGGTTCCTCCCTTTCAACCGAAGGTCCCTTGTCAGGCGGAAATCCCCATCCCAGAAATTTTGGTGCATTTCCACGGGTTATCAATGAATATGTTAGAAAGAGAGGGGTTTTAAAATTAGAAAATGCGATACGGAAAATGACGTCACTGCCTGCCCAACGCTTTACAATAAAAGATCGAGGAACACTCGATGAGGGAAAATGGGCCGATGTCGTCGTTTTCGAAGTAGAAGCGGTTCGGGATGCGACCTTTGAAAATCCCAAACAATATCCGGAGGGCATCCCCTATGTTATGGTTAACGGTCAATGGGTGATAAAGGACAACCAGTTTACCGGCAATCTTCCGGGTCGACTCGCCGATTGAAATGTTTGTCGAATATGGAAAAGCTAATCGAAGTTAAAAATGTAAAAACATACTTTTTTACTGATGATGGTGTCATCAAGGCAGTGGATGGTATTGATTTTGAAATATATCCAGGGGAAACATTAGGAATTGTCGGGGAATCCGGTTGCGGCAAAAGCGTAACTTCTTTATCCATCATGCGATTGATTTCCGACCCGCCCGGTAAAATCGTCGAGGGAGAAATTTTGTTCAAAGGCAAAGATTTGATTAAGATTTCCAACAAAGATATGAAAGGAATTCGAGGGAACGATATTTCGATGATCTTCCAGGAACCCATGACATCACTCAATCCGGTTTATACCATCGGCAACCAAATCTCAGAAGCAATCACCCTCCATATGGGCTACAACAAAAAAGAGGCGCTTGAATATTCCGTTGAAATGCTAAAACAGGTGGGAATACCAGAACCCCATCACCGCATCAAAGAATACCCTCACCAGCTAAGCGGTGGCATGCGACAACGGGTGATGATCGCCACTGCGTTATCCTGCAATCCTCAATTGCTTATTGCCGACGAACCCACCACCGCTTTGGATGTGACGATTCAAGCGCAAATTCTCCATCTGATTAATGGACTAAAAGAGAAATACCATATGTCCATCATGATGATCACCCACGATCTTGGTGTCATCGCGGAAATTTCAGATCGGGTTACTGTCATGTATGCCGGTAAAGTGATTGAATATACGGATACGATTTCTACTTTTGGAAATCCCATGCATCCTTATACATGGGGCTTGCTAAACTCCATCACCAGAATAGACCAAGAGCTGGACAGATTGCAGGCCATTCCGGGTATCGTCCCCAATCCATTGGATTTTCCATCGGGTTGTAAGTACCATACACGATGTTCGTTGGCAGACAAAAAATGCCAGACCGAAGAACCCGAACTCGTTGATATTGAAAACGGCCACAAAGCAAGATGTTGGTATCTAGATGAATTTAAAGAATATAAAAAGTTAGGTGCAAGCAGTTATCTATTCTAAGGAGAATTTTCGTGGCGGAAGCGGAAAACCTATTAGAGATTCATAATCTTAAAAAATATTTTCCCATTAAAGCCGGGTTTTTCAGCCGAACCGTTGCTTACGTAAAAGCCGTGGATGGCATCAGTTTTGCCATTAAAAAGGGCGAAACATTGGGATTGGTGGGAGAATCCGGGTGCGGGAAATCAACTACCGGTCGAACCATTTTACGCCTTGTCGATGCCACATCGGGTAAAGTCAATTTTGAAGGTACTGACCTATTGGCTCTCAGTGACGATGAGATGCGAAATATGAGAAAAGAGATGCAGATGATATTTCAGGATCCGTATGCATCTTTGAACCCCAGAAAATCGGTGGGTGAAATCGTTGGGGAACCATTGGATATTCATCAATTGACCGGAAGTAAAAAAGAACGAGAAGATAAAATAAAAGATGTTCTGAGCAACGTCGGATTAGGAACAGAATCCATGAAGCGGTATCCCCACGAGTTCAGTGGAGGGCAGCGACAACGCATCGGAATCGCCAGAGCGCTTTCAGTACGTCCGAAATTGATTATCGCCGACGAACCGGTATCTGCATTGGATGTTTCCATTCAGGCACAAGTCATAAACCTGATACAAGATTTACAAAAAGACTTTGGACTAACCTATTTAATCATCGCCCATGATCTAAGTGTTGTAAAACATATCAGTGATCGAATTGCGGTGATGTATCTCGGGATGATCGTTGAATTAACCGACAAGAAAACACTGTTTTCCAATCCGCTTCATCCCTATACACAAGCGTTATTGTCGGCCGTACCCATCCCAGACCCTATGAAAAAACGGAAACAAATCATTTTGGAAGGAGATGTGCCCAGCCCCATTCATCCACCGTCTGGCTGCTATTTTCATCCACGCTGTCAAATGGCTAAGGATATTTGCCATCAAGCGAAACCTGAATTAAAAGAATATGAAGACGGTCATGCTGTGGCATGTAATTTGGTTGAACCTTGATTGACTCAAGAGTAAAGATCCGGGTCCAGAGGGCTCGGCTTTGGTCCACCCCGGAGAGGTGATAGCATGGTAACCTTTACCAGCAGTGATAAGGTTTCAGGTGTCGGGTGTCAGGTGTTAGCAACCGAATTCGACCCGCTGTGGCGCAGTCGCTCATGAAATGAACAATTTTTCATCAGGGTCGGCCTTCAGTTTCTACAAAATTGGTGCTCATGGTTCAGAATTCGGTATTTACTGAAACCTGACACCCGACACCTGAAACCAACCTTGAACAGATTTGATCTATGGCAGAGCCGATCATCTCTGACCTGGCCTTAAAGACCAGGTTTTCGATTTTTTAATAAACATTCTGAAAAGGAGTATCTAGTCATGAAACTGTTTATCGCCGGATTGGCTACTGAAACAAACACCTTTTCACCCATGCCAACGGGGTTGGCAGACTACACCCTGGTACGGGGTGTCAGCGAAGCTGAACCGAGTTCACACGAAACTCCACTGGCGGTATGGAAGCGCTGCATTCGTGAGCAAGGTGGGCAAGTCGTGGAAAGCCTTTGCGCCTATGCGCCGCCGGCCGGCATTACCTCGCGCAATGTATACGAGGGTTTTCGCGAAGAGATTTTAACCGATCTAAAACAAGCCTTGCCGGTTGATGCAGTGCTATTAAATCTACATGGCGCGATGGTTGCCCAGGAATATGACGATTGTGAAGGAGACATATTAGCCCGAGTACGTGCCTTGGTGGGGCCGCAGGTGCCTGTCGGCGCAGAATTAGACCCACACAATCATCTTACGCCCGCCATGGTAGATAACGCTACCGCGTTGGTAATGTACAAAGAGTTTCCCCATACCGATTTTGCCGAAAGAGCGAAGGATTTGTTTCAGATCATTGTGGATGCTGCAGAAGGCAAGATCAGGCCCACCATGGGCATGTTCGACATGAAGATGATTAGCAGTTATTTTACCACGCTACAGCCAATGAAGGCGTTTGTTGACAAAATAAAAGAGATGGAGGGACACAACGGTGTGCTGTCCATTTCCGTCGCCCATGGTTTTCCTTACGCGGATGTACCCGAATTAGGCAGCAAGATGTTGGTAATTACGGATGGACAACCGGATCAAGCACATTCGCTGGCAAAGAAATTAGGTATTGAATTGATCAAGCTGCGAGGAAAAACCACCCCACCATTTTTGCCAGTCCAGGAGGCCTTGGAAAAAACCCTTACCACTCCTGAGGGTCCTATTGTCCTTTCCGACGGCTCGGACAATCCCGGCGGGGGTGCCCCTGGAGATTCGACATTTGTGCTGAAAGCATTGTTGGACAGAGGCGTTGAAAGTGCCGGTCTTGCCTGTTTGTGGGATCCGATCGTTGCACAAATGGCTCTGGCTGCCGGTGACGGTGCCAAATTAAACGTACGTTTAGGAGGGAAAATGGGTGCCATATCCGGCAACCCTTTAGACCTAGAATGTACCGTCGTTCGCGCCCGGCAGAATGTCGAACAGCGTTTTTCCGGTGCAAAAGGTACCATCGGCGATGCGGCATCGCTTCGGGTTGGCGGCATAGACATCATCGTTGCTTCCAAACGGAATCAGGTGCGAAGTCCGGACGTATTCACATCGCTTGGAGTGGATCCCCTGTCTAAAAAGATCATTGTGGTCAAATCCCGCAATCATTTCCGCGCCGAATACGAGAAGATTGCTAAAGACATTATATACTTGGCATCAGACGGAGCTCTCTCGCCGGATCTAACCACCGTGCCCTATACGCGTATCCGTCGACCCAAGTGGCCTTTGGATCCTGACGCCCATGCCGAGTCCGGTTTGTAAACACGTAAGAGCTAATGAAAATCACGGCTGCCGCCGCTTTCAGGTTTGAAACCGATCCGGCCCTGCGGGTCCCAGAATGATTCGGCCATCAGGTGTACCACACCGTCTTGTTTCTGCAGTTTTCCGCTAACTCCCAAAAAATCCGATGTCTTGATGAGCAAGGCGTATTTCTCGAAAAGCCGGCTCCAAACAACGATATTGACAAAGCCGGTTTCATCTTCAAGGGTCATGAACACCACTCCCGATGCGGTTCCGGGGCGCTGACGGCAAATAACCATCCCCGCGTACTGTACGCGTTGGCCGTCGGGCATCCTGCTCACGCTGCCGGCATCCGGCAACTTGCTGGCGCGGAGCTGTTCACGTAACGGGGCCAACGGATGTCCACGTGTACTGTGGCCCATGGTCTGATAGTCCCAGGTGATCGTCTCCAACGGATCGAGGGCGTCGAAAGCAAGGGTTTTCTCCTTCTGTTTTAACGATAGTGATGAACGTGGTATGTGTGCCAGCCCTTTCACTCTCCACAGCGCGGCTCGGCGGTTGCCATCAAAACAGGAGAGTGCGCCTGCCTCGGCAAGTTGAGTGACCATACCATCGTTTAGACCCGTACGCTCCACAAAATCTTCGACAGAGGTGAAGGAGCGTTTCTTCCTTGCCCCCTGGATCCGTTCCCACTGCCTTCCGCCCAGGCGCTTTACGTAGCGTAGACCCATCCGGACCGCAAAACGGTAAGCGCCTTTTGTAGCAGGCTCAAGGGTGCAATCCCAATCGCTTCGCCGGACATTAATCGATCGGACATCCACACCATGCCGCTTTGCGTCGTCG
>JAHEHB010000179.1 GCA_024644775.1 Deltaproteobacteria bacterium | reverse complement strand
CAAATGGTATGCGGTCCGTTGGAGCACCGGTCGGTCATCATACAATAGGTGTTTTGAAAAAACCCCGTTTCAATGCCGACCCCAGCTTGAAAAATGCAGGTGGCGGATGTCGTACAGGCTTGGCTGATAATGGTACCGGGGATGAAATCCGCCCCCACCAGCGCCGCTGCCCAGGGGCTGCCGTAGAACCACTGGGGTTGGCCGATGGTAATCCCCAAGAAAAGATAGTCGAACATTCCGGGATTCCATTTTTTTTCTTCAAACCACCGTTTCGATGTACTGGCCGCCAGAAGAATTGAATGTTCATTGGCCAAACTACCCTGCCATCTGATAAACGGTGTGCTGTAGTAACCTTTGTACGGTATAAATGCTTTCGTCAACATTTCTATACCCTCCCAATGCAGGCCTGCTGACACGTTATATGAAACTACACCCAAATGGCACGGTTTCTTGATGATCAAACTGGCCGTTTTTCAGGCCAGCGGCAGTGCTGACACCTGACACCCGAAACCTGAAACCCTATTTCTAATGAATCAAGTGACTTCACCTCAACAACCCATCTTTGTATCTCGCCGAGGATTTATGGCCTAGGCGCCTAGTCATCCCCCCAATTCCCGTATCGTTCCCTCAACATGCGGTGAAGAATCTTCCCGGTGCCGGTTCTGGGCATTTCCTCATCTTGAATAAAGTCAAAACTTTTGGGCCGTTTATAGCCGGCGAGCTTCCCATTGGTAAAAGACAAAATGTCTTTCTCCAGTTTGCTATCGGCGTTATATTCATCATGCAAAACGACAATGGCTTTAACGGCCTCGCCCCATTTTTGATCCGGAATACCGATCACGGCAATATCCTTGACCGCCGGATGGGCGCCCACAGCGCTTTCCACCTCTGAGGGATAGACGTTTTCTCCACCGGTAATGATCATATTGGCCTTTCTATCCACCAGAACATAATAACCATCTTCGTCCCTTCGGCCCATATCGCCGGCAGTCGACCACGCCCCTTCAAAGGCGGATTTAGTTTTCTCCGGGTCTTTAAGATATTCTTCGAAAATCATAGGTGTTCGATAAAAGATTTCACCAACCTCGCCATCCGGCACCTCTTCTCGATTTTCATTGAGTAATTTGATCCGGTCGGTGCCGATGATTTCCCGGCCGATGGACCCGAGTTTTTTAAATTGGTCTTCGGGTCTTAAAAGCGTAATCAATCCACCCTCACTGGTTCCATAAGCTTCCCATAACTCGACATTTTTAAAATAATCCATAATAGCAAGTTTCAAATCTTTTCTTGCTGGAGCGGAAGAGATCAAAAGCTGTCGTATCGACGAGACATCGTATTGATTTTTTACGCTGTCGGGAAGCGCTAGAATCATAATATAATGGGTCGGAACCAGAGAGGTGAACGTTATCTCATATTTTTCAATGGTTCGTAAAAGATCTTCCGGGGAAAAACTCACCAGATTGTATACAAATACAGGGGCACGCAACAGGGTGTACGGGAAAGAGTAAAAAATGGAATTCACATGACACATGGGCATAACCAGCATCACCTTGTCAGTGGGCCGTACCTCTTGGTTTAGACCGGTTAGGACATATTCGGCATGATTGCTTTCATGGGTTCGAACAACTCCCTTAGGGCGACCTGTGGTCCCGGATGTATACATGATGGTCCAGGTATCGTCGCCATCCACCATAACATCCGGCTCGAATGGGGAGGATTGATTGAGCCAATCTTCATATCCGATATATCCTTTTGGAGGCGGTCCATCTCCTAAGAAAACATAGGCATCCTCTGGCACCGGCAGTCTGTCTTTGATGGAATCGATTAGTTCGACAAAGGGTGTTTCGACAATGAAGGCTCTGCATTCCGAGTGATTCACGATATATTCGATATCAGGTCCTGTCAGTCTGAACATAATTGGAACCACAGTCTGCCCGCCCTTTGCGCAACCGGCATAGATGTCCATCCACTCCCCCCGGTTATAGGCGATGACGGCAAACGGCTCCTGGTACCCGACGCCAAGATCGTTTAAACCGTTACCAATGCAGCAGGCACGCTCGTTCCACTCCTTGAAGGTATACGCCTTGAATTTATCCTGCCATCCAAGCTTGTCGGGATAGTGCAGAGCATTCATTTTTAAAATGGTACCCACAGGCATCCATTTGCTCGACGTCATTCTAAAGACCCTCCTTCTCCCTATCATCAGATCCATCAGAACTCTTTTGAACCATGGCATACAGTGCTGCCCCCACGGCCCCTGATAATTGAGGGTCGTCAGGCACCAGGATCTTCCTTCCGATTCTCTCTTCGATCATCGTGACCAAATACGCGTTGTGAGCCACCACGCCGCCGCTTACAACGATGAAGTCGGTAAGTGAATCCATTTCCATGACGCGTTTTATCACAGACGAAAAAAGCCCCTTGACGATATCGGATACTTTCTCACCTTGTCGTATTTTCTCCAATACTTCAGTCGCAGAAAAAACCGTGCAATAGGACCCCAATTCCACCGTTTTTTGAGACTGGCGCGCAAGTCGGTCCATGTTTTCCAAAGGAATGTCGAGTCGTGCAGACATCTCTTCCAAAAACGCGCCCGTCCCTGCCGCACATTTTCGGTTCATCTTAAAGCCGATGCGACGGCCGTGTTTGTCCAATTTAATTATTTTGTTGTCCTGTCCGCCAATATCGACAATGGTGATGGCTTTTGGGAAGTAAAAATAACATCCCTTTGCGTGGCAGCTGATTTCAGTCTTGGTATCATGTGCAAAGACAACATTTTTTCTTCCGTATCCGGTAGAAAAGGTCTTGACGATATCTGAGAGGGTCGCCCTGGCCATCGCCAGGGCAGATGCCAGACACGTCTCGGCTGTTTTGGTAAAATCGGTTCCCGACTTTTGGGTGGCGTGGCCGATAACCTTTTTTTGGGCATCGATAATGGCAACTTTGGTGCGGGAAGCTCCGACATCAACCCCAACATATATGGATCGTGAATTCATTCTTCCAGCTGCTCAACAAATGCTTCTATGTTGGTTTTGGTCTGCTCTTCTGAATAACATCTCAGGTCATTCAAATCGCCGTTAATGGTGAGTGTTGGAATATTTAATCTTTTTCTGAGTCGTTCTGGCATACCATACCGGCTGTTGGTGTTATACGGGCACGTTTTGGCATCATGAAACAGTATACCATCGAATCGATATAGCTTGTGGCAAGTGTCAATGTAACGCTCTTTATAGTCTTCATCCCTTACGATAAACAGCTCGGTGTACGCCCGAGCCATACTCTCAAATGGGGTGTCGGTATCGAGCTGTTCGAATATCCAGCTGTTACAATAGGTAGATGAAACCACACAGGTCTCAAGCTGTGCAAACAGTTCAGAAAGCGATCTTAACTTTCCCCAAATAGGCATTCCATCCCAATAAAGCCGGTGCGTTTCTCGGTCGATAGCGCCCACATTGTTTTGAATCCGTTCTTTCAACTCAGCGAGAAGTATTTCATAGTAATCGTTGCTCGCCTTTGTACCTCGGGCCACCACCGCAGCCGCCATATGGATCGTTGCATCAAAAAATGTCCAGGGACTTGGGACGGCGGCAGCGGTCTCCAGACATGCCCGCCACAGGGCAGAGGTTCGTTTGGAAAAGCCGATTGCCTCCCTGAATCGATCCAAATCGAATTTCCCGCCGGCGATGGCTTCAAGATGGGGGATCAGCTCTTTAATCTGGCGGCCAATATCTTTGATCTGATAGTCTCGGATCTCACCGATATCTCGATGGGTGTGCACACCGATAGCCGGGACGTTAAGGTGTCTCGAGTACCAGGAAAACCAGTCCTTCACATCCCTGCATTGGTTGGTGTTATACACCAGCACGTCGGGGCGGGGAACAGACGCAATATCATACGCACTCTTTAACGGTGTTTTCTTTTGAAGAAACGCCCCGATATCACTGGTAAGATAAGAGCAAATATCCGGAGAATATCCCTCGGCATTGGCACAGGGTATCATCTCGGCGGCCATGCGAGAGGCGCCCAGCATGGCACCATGGTTTTCCGGAAAATAAACCAAAAATCCCATGCCTCTTAGAAGTTCAGCCGGTCCGACGCTCGTACACCAGGCAATCTTTTTGTCGCCGGTTTTTGAAGCATCATCCAATTCTCGAAAATGATCCGCCATAAACTTCTTTAAGGTAGCGGTGGCCTTAAACTCTATTCTTGAGCGGATTGGTTTATTTGTCATTCGTACAATGATTTAGTGCCCGTCCGAAAATGAGATAGTTTTTCCAAGTTCAAGAAAGGCGAAAATCTTAACCACAGGAATACATTGAGTATTTTGAGGATTAAAATTTGAGCCTGACGCAGAAATTGGGAAAAATAGCCATTTTCGAACAAGCACTATTTAGGCTCCAGCGCCTTTACTAAGGCTCTCATCGTTGTATTGTAGGGTGTTTCCACACCTGCCTGAATACCGTATTCGACGAATTTCCCGTTGATAAAATCGATTTCAGTTCTTCGTCCATTTTCAATGTCTACAAGCATGGAGGGTTTGTGATGTCCTGCTTTTGTCATATACGCCATGCCGTACGGGTAAAAATCCCATCCAAGTGAAATTTCATTGGCCCGGGCCACTGTTACACATTCCTTGACCAATGAATCGATAAGCTGAAAAACAATCGGATCATGAATCGCTTGGGCCATCGTCATTCCCGTCACCGCACAGACAGGATTCATACATGCATTTAATATCGCTTTTCGCCATACCAATGACACAATTTCTTCGGTGTGATGGGTGGCAAGACCGCCTAAGCAAAGCGATTCGGAGATACCGATAGCGGCCGATTTTGATTTCGAATCAAGTTCCTGAATAAAGTGGGGCGGATGATGAAACGGCATGCGAACGTGACACGGCTTTAGTAGGCTGCAGCCGTAATTGACTACGGCCCGTAAAACCGCTTTTCTCCCAAAGACTTTTGCAAGTTCAAGTTCCGTATCGATTCCGTTTTGCCAGCTAACGACATACATCCCATCCTTATAGAACCCCTCGATCGCGGAGGCAAGCAGCGGAAGCGCCGGTGCCTTAACCGCAATAAAAATCACATCCAATGGATGATTTGATAGGTCATCAATGCTCGTGCAAATCTTCGGCACAACCTGTTTAAGGTTTTCAGCGCCCTCGACGATAATCCCCGGATCCGATGCAGGTGCTACCAAATCCGGTATGACATCACAGAAAATCACATCGTATCCGCCCTTTGCCAAAAAGGCAGCAACGATACATCCGACTGGGCCCGCTCCAATCACCGCAAAGAATTGAGGGCGAAAATTTGATTTTTCTCCCATCTTTCAACCCGCCATTTTTCTCTTGCCGAATAAAACAGATGATCCGTCACAACCCGGTCAACCGCTTTTTTCGGCAGGAGAAAAACGGATGTACATTAACTGTTGGTTTCAAGGATGCCGAAAGCATTGGCGTCAAGCAGCTTCAATCCGCTTGTATGCAATACTTCTATGGCTTTGTCATTGTCGCTGAAACGAAAAATCATAATCGCACTTCCCGGCTGGAATCCGACAAAAGCATACGTGTATTTTATCTGAACATTTGCCTCCTTAAGTGGCTTTAGCATACGCGCGAGACTTCCGGGTTTATCCGCGATTTCAACCGCCACCACTTCATTGATCTGGGCTGGCATTTGCATTTTCATGAGTATCCGTCTGGTTTTGGCAAGATCCGAGACTAGTAGCCGCAACTGACCAAAGGCACCGGTATCCACAAGACTTGCTGCTCGAAGGTTGACGCCCGCTTTACCTAAGGCATTTGTCACTTCGTACAAGCGGCCGGGCGAATTCTCGATGGCAATGGTGATCTGTTTTAATTTCATGAAACCTCCCGCGTTTTCCTCCCCAGTTCAACGGGTGGGCTGAGTCTCTGTGGTAATTTCAACTCTCGAACATTCAGATGAGAAGTGAACCTTTCGTATTTTTTCGATATAAACGGGGAACATAACTATATTTTAATTACAATGTAACTATAAAAAAGAGGAACGAAGCCTGTCAAGCAAATTATCCGAGGGAGCATAAAAAACCGGCCGGACAAACCGGTTGGAGCGAAGCGTCAATCCCGTTTTAACGGGGAATTGACTGTTGAATATTCAATCGAAAATATTCAATCATTTGAAGATAGGGAAAATAGCCTCCGGCGGATTGCCACAAAATACACAAAAGTAATTTCTAAGCGACTAAAAATGGAAACCGGCCGGCGTGGTGTGACTCTTGACAAGCAGTCGCCTCCAAGTTAAGGGGCTAAAGTGCCGCAGGATCACTCGAAATAACATCGAGACGACCTTTAGGAATAAAAGATATAATGATTTTTTGAATCTCGATTATAATAATCAATACGTCAGTTTATAGTTAATTAGGAGAAAATACATGCAAAAAAACACGCTGTCCTTACTGAATAGAAAAATTACATTGTTTGGTGAAAATGAAGCTTATTATAATTCTTTAGTTGAAAAGACTGATATTACAAGCAATACGCTTATTAGTATCTCACCGTATATTGAGGATGATTTTGTTTCAATTGATATTGGGGCAAATATAGGCGTGTATTCAATGGCGCTATCGATTCTATCTCCCAATGGTTTTGTTTATAGCATAGAAGCTTCAGATGAAACATATTCAATACTTAATAATAATCTCGTAGTAAATAATTTCGAAAATATTAAAGCGTATAATATCGCAGTCGGTGATAAAAACGCTATTTCATTATTTAACGAGATACCTTTTAACAGAGGAAGTAGTTTTATCGTCAATAATGATTCTTGGTTATCTGAAAAGGTGGTAGAATCAAATCAAAAAAAAGTAAATATGATAACATTGGATGAATTCTTAGAGAATGAAAAAATTAATAAACTCGATTTTATTAAATTGGATGTTGAAGGAAGCGAAATATCGGTTCTTAATGGAGCAAAAAAGACTTTAGAAAAATTTAAGCCTATTGTTCTATTAGAATTTAATAGTTTTTCACTTTCAGTACTCAGAGATTTATCTCTAAGAAAAGCGCTTGAAACTATAATCAAGACGTTTGATGATGTTTTCTTAATTGATAAAACGGATGGTCAGTTGAACCCACTGAAAACAAATAGAGATTTGTATTGTTTTCTTTACAACAATATGGTTCCCACCACCGAAACATTTGATGATTTACTATGCGCCTTTAAAGGGAAAATTATACCAAACCTATTTCAAAAAAAAATCATAGAAAAAGATCGTATGATAGAGGATGTAATAGCCGAGAAAGATCGAATTATCGCTGAAAAAGATCAAAGGATAAAGGATGTGATAGCTGAAAGGGATAGGATAATAACGGACAAAAAAACGCTTATTGAAAGTATCTATAATTCAACATCATGGAAAGTAACACTTCCAATAAGGAAAATTAAAACTCTATTTTTCCGTTAATTTTAAAAGTGCAACACCCAAAATATTCGCCTTGCGGAACCGGGAGGTGAAGGGGGGACAAACCTTAATGGAATGACGAATGATGATTGATCCGCCTCAGACAATAGGGCCGGTCTGATATATGGCTGTCGAACCACTATAACCAATGGTTTCTGCCTTGGTTTTCATGCCCGATGCAATTTGCAATGGATATGTCAATAATCGATCGCCCGCCTGTTCCAACGTTTCTCCGCCAAGTATAATTTGCGATACATCCAGGTCGATAAAATCAACGAGTTCCTCAACCGTTTTTCGATTCCCACTGATTTTTACAACCGGTACAAACGGAAACCCATGGGGTGCGCCAATGCCGGTGGAAAAAAGGATCACTTGACATCCTGCAGCCGCCAATGCTGCAAGTATTTCCGGTTCCCGACCCGGTGAATCGACAAAATAAAGTCCCGTTTCGGTCGACGGACATTCGCCATAGAGAAATACGTCTCGAATGGGCATCGTCCCCGATTTGACAATGGCCCCTAACGATTTCTCTTCGATCGTCGTCAATCCGGCGGCAATATTGCCAGCGCTCGGATTCCCGCCCCTCATGTCTGCACCGGCCATGCGCACCCGATTCTCGAGATTTTCTACCAATCCCAGCAGCTTGTCGGCAACCTCCTGGGTCTCACATCGATAAGCGAGAAAGTGCTCCGCACCCACAACTTCTGTGGTTTCTCCGAACACAGCCGAGCCACCCGCCTCAATCAAACGGTCAATTGCCTGACCGACCGCGGGATTTGACGAAAGACCTGATGTCGGATCCGAAGCGCCGCACTTTACTCCCAGTCGAAGATGTTGAATACCAACCGTCTCTCTCTTAAAATTCGAGATGGCGCCGGCTAGTTTCTGTGCCTTAAGTCCCGCATCGTTGAGGGCACCAAAATACCCTCCCCTCTGTTGAATTCTCACCAACTCAACCGGCTTTCCGGAGGCCGCGATCTGGTCGACAATACTTTCCGGATCGACACCTTCGCAACCGAGGCTGACAACCAAAACGGCCCCCAGATTGGGATTCCGTCCGAGATTAATGAGTGTTCTTTCGACAATCTCAAGATCATTTTGAAGAAGCCCGCACCCCTGTTGATGTGTGAAAACCGCGGTGCCTTGCACATGTCTGGCAATATCATGAGCCGCCTGATTGGCACAGGTAACGGTTGAGAGAACACCCAGATAGTTTCTCACACCGATCTGGCCACCCGGCCGTTTATATCCCAGAAAAGTTGCATTCGAAAAATTCATAATGGTTCACTCCTGGCCCGCTTGCTGTCAACATTGTGGACATGGACATGATCGCCTGGATGAATATCGGCAGAAGCGACACCGATCACTTCCCCATATTTTTTCACATCCTCTCCCTTTCGGATGAACACACGGGCAAATTTATGAGCATAAGAAATATCTTGACGAAGGGTAATTTGCTCATTTTTACCCCCGGAATCGATGATCAAATCTTCATCCTTAACCAGATCCACCAGTGCTGTTACCGTGTTGTCCTTTTTGTGAAGGAGAATTAATTTCCTCTCAACCCCGTTAGCCTCCATTAGACGCGACTCCCTTAAGTTAATGAACGACAATGACAAATTGAAAAATCCAGAGCTTAAAACAAACTTACAATCCCCCAATAATAAATGGGCTAAAATGAGTCCCGCTACCAGCGGGATTAAAGAAAACTGTCTATTTTAAAATAGCGCAAATTCGTTTCCCCAATCTCCCAATTCCTAAATCCCTCAATCCCTTAATTTCCATCCCCTCCCTACCAATTTCACGGCAAAAAGTAAAGCAGTACGCATCTGTTTTTTCTATATTTTCTTCACCCCCGGGTAAGCTGTTTCACATAAGAAATCGTTTCCCATGAAAATGCATCTTTCCGACAGGGGAGAATCGCATTATTCGTAAAAATAGGATCGGATTGAAGATCAAATCGCGACGAGGAGACTGCCGTTTTCCAGAGTGCGGTGTGAGGTATCGGTGAGTAATAGGCCGGCACCGGTGTTATGCCTGTATCCAAAACGGTCCGGATGGAATCCCGCAATGAGCCCATTTTCTGCCCCGGTAGCCCAGCAAGTAAATAAGCCCCTACCTGGTCTTTTCTAAATCCGGCGGCCTTTAGGTGAGATACAGCTTGTTTAAATTCTTCTGCTGTAACCTTCCGATCCATTCCGTTTCGGTTATCAAAATGTGCTGTTTCAAGTCCCAAACGAATCGTTTTAAAACCTGCCAGAAACATCAACCGAGCGGTTTCGAAAGTAATTCCACGAATGTGCACGGCATTGGGTGTGTGGAACCGAACATTGATATCGCTGCCTGTTATTTTTTCAAACAAGGGAATCGCATAGTCTTCCGCGCTCACTAAAAGCGCATCATCGTACAATACAAAATCGATGACGCCATACTGATCGTGCCAATACCGAATCTCCTCCAAAACCGACCCAGGACCTCGGTGCATACGCCGTGGGTTTAAAAAATGAGCGGCACAGTAAGCACAGGAAAACGGGCATCCTTTGGAAGTAAGAATGGGAATGTAGTTGATGGTCTTTTGCAGATCGAACGCGGGGTACGGAAAAGTTTCGAAATCGTTTGGATCAAACCTTGGTTCTGCAGATACCCCAGTATAGGTTTCCGCAATTTTCAGAATGAAATTCTCACCAAGTCCCACAACAACCGCATCCGCACCGGAGGATGTTGCCGCGTGATT
>JAHEHB010000554.1 GCA_024644775.1 Deltaproteobacteria bacterium | reverse complement strand
CGTGAGGCCGGCGTTCGTAACCTGGAACGGGAGATTGCGTCTATCTGTCGCAAGATTGCCAAAGAAATTCTCGAAAACAGGAGCAAGAAAAAGGAAAAGTCAGTATATGCGCTCACCAGCAAATCGATTAACAAATATTTGGGACCGGCCCGGTTCCGTGAAGGACAGATCGAGGAAAAAGACCAGGTCGGACTTGTGACCGGGTTGGCCTGGACCCAGGTTGGCGGTGTGCTGCTGGCAGTGGAAACCGCAATCATGCCTGGTAAAGGAAAATTGACCATCACCGGGAAACTCGGAGATGTAATGCAGGAGTCGGCCCAGGCAGCGGTCAGCTACGTCCGTTCCCGCGCTGCGTACCTGCAAATCGATGATTCCTTCTATCGCAAGTTCGACATTCACATCCATATCCCGGAAGGCGCGATTCCCAAAGACGGGCCTTCCGCCGGGATTACCATGTGCACCTCCATCGTATCGGCGCTGACCAAACGCCATGTCCATAGGGACCTGGCAATGACCGGGGAAATTACCTTACGGGGACGCGTGTTACCTATCGGAGGATTGAAGGAAAAGATTCTGGCCGCCCATCGTGGAGGGATCAAGAAGGTGATCATTCCGATGGAGAACGAAAAGGATATCCGGGACATTCCCAACCCGATCAAAAAACAGATCGACATCGTTACGGTGGAACACATGGATGAGGTTCTGTCCCATGCCATCATCGTCAATGATGGCGGAACACTGTTTACAAAAAACGATATCCCCTTCGAAATAACAACAAAAGGCGAGATCGGGGAGAAACCGGCCAATCTAATTTAACCGGCCGGGTGGGTGCTTCTTTTTGGCTTGACATTGATCAACGTTGCTGGTAGCTTACGGCTCTTTTCGGGGGAAACTTGCCGAACTGGGCACACCAACTGTGGGCGGGTAGCTCAGCTGGGAGAGCACCGGCCTTACAAGCCGGGGGTCACAGGTTCAAGCCCTGTTCCGCCTACCACTTCCTCCAAAGGGTACGGGGAGCTTAGAACCTGTTCAGATTAGCGAAGTTAATCCCATAGCATTAATACACGGGGGCGTAGTTCAGTTTGGTTAGAACGCCGGCCTGTCACGCCGGAGGTCGCGAGTTCGAGTCTCGTCGCTCCCGCCAGTAAATCTATTTAGGTCTGTTACCGATAAAGTGTGACAGGCCTTTTTTGTTTATGCCTTTCCATGTTTACATAATTCAAAGCCAAAAAGACGGTAGCTATTACGTTGGTTCAACCCAAGACCTTCAAGAGCGCCTTGTAAGGCAGAATCAAGGTCGTTCTAAGTATACGAAATCAAAACGCCCCTGGGAACTGGTCTATTTTGAGGAGCAAGCGGATCGGTCTTCTGCAATCAATCGCGGAAAAGAGATCAAACGCCGGAAGCGCAAAAGTTATATCGTGGAATTAATCCGCGGATTCAACTCCGATTAGAACGCCCCGCAGCTCATGCGGGAAGGTCGCGAGTTCCCCACCTGCCACAACGGGACTCCCGCCATATAAAAAAAGTAAGATCTGTTGCCATTTTAATATGACAGGCCTATTTTTGTTTATGACTCGTCCATACATAATCGAAATCGCTGTGATCGTGGTATTGGTATTCGGCCTGGGCTGTGCCGAGGACAAACCACCCATCCCGGCAACTGTTGAAAATAGCAACGCCCTAAGGATAATTTTCAATTGGCCCGGAGATGACCTGGCGAGCAGACAAGAGTTGGAAATTCGGGATCGGATCGCCCAGCGGATCGTGCGGGAAGGCATCGGTAAAATTATCCGATCGGGAACCGGTATGGGCTGGATGGATCTTGTCGTGGCAGTAGATGACACGGGAATCGCTCGCGGGAAAATTGAGCCGATTCTTAGGACCCTGTCCCCGGATTCAGGATTTACCATCCAGGTTGGTGAAAACCAGGAATAAACGAATGCGACTATTGAAAAAGTACGGTTAGGGATATCCCGAAGCGAGTCGTGACTCATTTTTCAAGAATCCAAAAATAGACAATCGAAGTCAAATACCATGCAACTGACCCTATAAACGGTGCCGCAATAAGAAATATCAATGCAAAAGTGTTTTCTGCGGAACCGCCCTCCAAATTAAGTTTATTTTCCCCTATCGGCGGTTTCAGTACCGCAATACACATAAAAAAGGCGTTAAAATAAACGACAATGTACAAACCCTTCTCTCGTGCGGCAACTGATATATTTAATAGTATCAAACTGATAACCACTGAGCCGGAAAGTACATACGCAAACCTTTTCCAACCCATTTATTCCCTCCACGTCTCAGCTTTTATCTGTTAGCCTGTTACTGTTTCTTGCGCTTTTTAGCTTGATTCTTCACAACATCTTTGCAATTGTAGGGGACAATCTAATTCTATGATAATGGTTCGGAGTGGCTTATCAATCTGCACCACCAAGATTTTCAATCTCTATTTAAATTATCTGGAAAGTCCCTAACCCGCACGAAAAAAATGGAATCTTTTCAAAGAAGGTCGCAATGAAAAGTGAGAACCTCTTCGCGTTAAGAGATGAAGATGCGTTAAAGGTCAGTTGGAATAAAAGAAAATGAACTGTAGCAAAAAACTACATCCGCAAAAGGCCACATCTGCACATCTTTTTTTCAAAAAGATACTTTTTGCTATTGCCAGGATTTGTAAATTGGATTCTTATACGATACCCAAACAAAGGGGTGTATGAATAAATATAATTTATTTCAGTTATCTTATAATAATTTATTCCTTTTTCTTTGATATAGGTTAAATAGATTTTTCCATAAGCGGATCTACAAGGATCAGAAGTATTTCTAAAAAAGCTATAGCAAAACATATGATATTGATCGTTTTTATTATTTATTAAGACACCATTTTTAAGCTGTATTTGTGAATTAGCTGCATCGTACCATGTGTTGCGTTTTAAATTTAAGTCTCTGTTTATCAGTGCAATAGCATTATTTAAATTTACTCCTGGCTTAAGTTTACCGTAAGCAAAGCCAGCCACGTTACTCAAGAAAAAACTTCTCTCAGCAACATAAATTACGGCAACAAATAAAAAAAATATAATAGTTAAAATGTAAATCTTTTTCATCTAAGATATATCTCGTCTTCAAAGAATGTTTCTATTCAATGCATACATAGAA
>JAHEHB010000178.1 GCA_024644775.1 Deltaproteobacteria bacterium | reverse complement strand
TGAGGCGTGTAACTGGAGACATAGGCTTGATCCGTCGTTTTACAAACTCCTGTTTCACCGGAGATCCGATCGACCTTACATGTCCGGGGGCATAGGGTGCAGGATTTCAGCCGCTCATAAGCGATTTTTGTTTTTTCTCTGAGCTGACCGTTTTCAAATGTTTCAAGGTAAGCCGGCTGAAATGTTGACATCGCTTAAACGATTTCCTCTTGCTTTCGGACCTTTTCGGCAGATGGTGAAAGATCGTCGCCGTCGCTGATCTGTCTGACCATTATTTTTTGAGCCAGTCCGCGTCCGAGGACGTATCGTCTCCCGCCGGCGGCAATCACAAACTGGCCTTTGCCATGATTGGTGACAACCTCTAATTCATCTCCAATCCGGAGTCCCATTGTCATTAAACGCATGCGAGACGCCGTGCCGCCGGTAAATTCCTCGATCGTCATCCGTTCTCCTTGTTTTGCCGTAATCAGCGGCATTCGGTGGACGCGTTCTTTCAGACACGTAAAACAGATGCCGTAGATTTCCATTTTGTGCTGGAGCATCAAAAATCCGTTCGCGGCTGCGATCTGAACCTGCAGGCTTTCAAGATCCTGGTTTTTAAACTCGATGATTTTTCGGCACCTTGTGCAAATCATATGATCGTGGTGATGCCCCAAATGTCGGTGCTCATATCGTACCTGGCCATTGTTGAACCGGTTTTTCTGAGCGAATCCAAACCGGCACATCAACCGAAGCGTGTCTCTGACGAAATCCGCGTGATATTCATATCCTTGCTCCTTGAGAATCTGTACCAATTCCAACGTCGTAATGTGGCGTTCTATGCGAAGAAAGGATTCTAAGATATTATATCGATCCTCGAATGCATCGATATTTTCTTGTTTGAATAGCTTTTTGAGCTGTTCTTTTTCGTGGTGGTGAATCGCTTTCACGTATATCCTTTACCGTATCCCATAGATCGGATCTGTCTGGGGTGACGGGCAAGTGCTGGACATGAATTTTAGCCAACAAAACCTGTTTTTGGTTGACATTACCGATAGTTATCCATATGAAACGATCGATTCAAATGGAAGGTTTAACCGGCTGGTCCAGGAATTTCGTAAGTGGTGCAAGAGCCGCCGGGACAGTTCCGAGTCTGAGTTTTCGGACCGGAAGATCCCGTGGATTTGGCGCTCATACAATAATTGCTCGCGCTGAGTAGCCGTTCAAAATTTTCGGATTCGCACCGGGGACATTTCATTTCAACGTCTTGTTCTTCAGCGAGTATCAGCAGCTCAAAAAGGTTTTGACACTCACAACATCGGAATTCATATATCGGCATGATCGTTCACCTGCAATCGATGATTTTTCAGAAATTTACAGTTAAGTTATTTTTATGATCGATCTTATCAGGATTGTCAAGAAAAGGGTTGGTATTTTAGTGATTAAAGGATCGGTTGAGAATTGAACTTTAATTTTTAAGTGTGCAATGGGGATTCTGAAAAACAATCCGCTCTTAATTACTTGAGAGTCCAAAGTTTGTTCGTCATGCCGGACTTGATCCGGCATCCAGCACGTTTATTTTATTGAAAGCACCCTGGATTCCGGCTTTCGCCGAAATGACTTGTGATAATTAACATAATAAATAATATCAATATATTATAAAAACTTTGGGCTGTGCAGTTAATTGGTTTCAAATTTCTAATACTTTCAACCACGCTGGAAAAGAAATTCTCTAATTCCATTTCGATAGATGAGCGATTTGGCGGGGGTAAACGGGTTTAGGAGACGAAGAAAATCTCGATTTTGGCGTTGCCGGACCGGCAGATGTGGATATTGTTGGCCACGGGCAAACAGTTGAAACTCCTCTCGAATAACAAATGCTTCTTGGCCGCTGGGAGATACCCGATTTCCCAAAGTAAACAGCATCACGACCCCCCCTGATTTCATCATGCCGTAACATCGTTCTACCAAACCCTTAACTTCAGGGGTATCCAATCGGTCCACAAGATTCCACAGGAGGATTCCATCGAACGTTTCAGGTGGATAATCTAAATGACGCCAGTATTTATCAGCAGGCAGATTCGCTTTCTGATTTTCAATCAGAATACGGAGCACATCACACGCATAGAGTCTTCGTACCCGATGAGATAAAAAGTCAATGTTATCTCTAAAAATGGGGCCGACGTCCAGGAGACATCCGCCGTTCCGATGCTCAAGGTTTTCAAAGAAATGCTTTAACGTGCTGCTGCTATAATGAAAGGGTTCAGATTCCGTTCGAGATTCTCGCCGCGGCCTTTGTACGGACTTTCTCAAATATTAGTTTCCCTTGGCTGAATCGAGAGGGGTATTGACAGGTTGTTTCTGGAGTCCGGAGCCACCCTGTCCTGGTTTTTGTGCGCCGGTTGACGCCTGGCCGAACGATTTGGCTGCCGGTGCTTCTTTCTTATCAGATTGCCGTTCAAGTTCGATAACCGCCTTTAGAAAGGCACCATCTTCAACTGCAATTCGTTTGGCCTTAATTTCACCAGTGAAATCAGCCTCATTGGTAATTTCCACTTTTCCGTCTGCTTGGATATTCCCCACCAGACGGCCACTAATGGTCACATTATCAGCGCGTATTTCCGCTTCCACTTGCCCATTAGCCCCCACTGTAACCTGATGCTTTTCCAGTTCGATACTTCCCTTCATCGAACCTTCGATAACAAGGTTTTCATTGCCGCGGACAACACCTTCTACGGATATATGCTGACCAATCACGGTCTTTGCTCCAGTATAAACTGAGCTGAGGGAAGATGATGGGGGTGACACGTTTTCCTCGGCAATCGGGTTGTCATCAGACACGTCGTCATTAAAGCCGTTTCTACGCTTCTTGAGCATCGGAGTCCCCTTTGTAAGAATTTATTAATCTACAATAGTGCACTATTGCTGATAAGGGAAGAACGCTCTTTTGTCAACAATAAACTAGTGATTCGACAAAGAATTTCCAAGTCAGTTAGGCTCTGCGAGATGCCGAAAAACACCCCTTCGATAAATCGTATCTTTGGGTTCGTTTCATTTGATTCGGGATTGCCTGTAAAGTCGAGTTACTAAAATTTTGTCAAGCTTTACGCTTTTTCAGCTCCGATCGAAGTATATATTTTTCCCGCTACAGGACAGCGGAATACCGATGATGATCTCTGATTCCATCCATGCCAGTGTACGGGCCGATCCACCGATTGTATACATCATACGGTTATCCACAAAAAATCGCCCCGCGACTGAACAAGCAGATGAAAGCGCAATTCCTAAATCAATGGATTGAAACATGCAAACCGGTCCGGGAAAATCGATACCCTCTTTTTTCTCTGCCTTTAGTAACCCTGCGCAATTTTCAAATCCACAGGCGCCACAATCCAACGGTTCTTTGGGTTTTTTAGGACGCAAATCCCGAAGCCCAATTAACACAACCGCTTGGGAATTCAAGACATTCTTGGCATCTCGTATAAATATTTTGCCCATCTTCGTTGTTGCACCATGCGCCTCCATAGCTTCAGCTAGTGATTTCAGTTCTTCACCATAGATGATGAGCGTTTCAATAGCGTCCAATCCCCGCGTTTTTGGGGCTGTACGCGCTGCCACCGCCATGGCATTGGCAACCGTCAATACACCTTCCATTTCCGCTTTCTTTTCCTGAATTTTTGGCATTTTAATTCCTCTTCATCGAATTTACAGAGCGGTTTCTTTATTGTGTGTTTCAAGTATACGGTTTCGTTTTTTTCTGATTAATATATTGATCCCATTCCATGGGAAGAAGATGTTTTTTTGCAGTATTGCACTCTTTACAAGCGGGGACAACATTTCCTTTGGTACTACGCCCACCGCGAGAAATCGGTACGATATGGTCCATCGTCAACTCTTGTGGGGAGGTTGGCCCTCCGCAGTATTCACAAACGCCTTTTGCCAGGCGCCGCTTCCACCATTGGGTTTCTCGAAGTTCTCTCGCTTTTTGACGCTCTTTTCTGATTGTAGCGTCGTCGATATCCATGGCGTAAGGTTCCATTGCAGCCACTCCAAAATTCATTATCAATTCTCAAAACGAAAATGTCAATTATTCAACGGAACGCCCCAGCCGATCTAACCATCGTTTAATTTCGGTCTCAAGTATTTGATAATATCTCTCAGATCCTCCCAGGCCGCGTCTGCCAAAAAAATAATTTATCTCTAAAAAAAACGGAAGCGTTCGATTGTCGGCTGAAAATATCACATCGAATGCAGCGAGGTTGATTCCGGTTTTTTGACAGAAGCCCTGAAGGTGTTTTACAGCAACCGTCGTTAATTCCGGATCAGCATCCGGATCGATTCTGGCGCCCTTAGACACGCTCGTGCCAAGATGATCTTCACGATTTTGCAGACGCCAATAGGAAATCATCGTCCCACCAATGAGGGCAATCCGTAAGGTTCGATCTGAATGAATATATTCTTGAATCAAAAACCCCTTGTGACCGGATTGCTCATACATCAGCGTCTGTTTGAAGACATCTTTAAGTTCTTGATCCGATTGGATCAAAAAAACCGTATCTCCTTCACCGCCCCATGAAAATTTAAACACAAATGGGAAATCAAAGGGCAGCGTTGGTTTATTATCCAGTGACGCAGAAAAATCTCTTACGCTCAAATAGGTGTGGGTGTTGGGATGGGGGAGACGCTTTTTACGAAATAATTGAATCTGGCCCAATTTGTCCGGATAGTTGAATCTGAAACGGTAGTTGGGAAATACATGCGGGCAGTTGCTGCTGGCTATTTCATAAAGCGCCCGGCTGCACCCCTGGGGTAAAACAACCGCATCGGCACGTTTGACGGCGCGAAGTTCCTCCGGACCCGGCGGTCTTCCGGCACATAGGATGTTTTTATCCCCCATAAAACAGGGATGAAACGATAAAATCATCAGTATCCGAATTTTCTCAAGGTTTTTGTATCTTTGCTCCAGTTTTTCTGCACCCGCACAAATAGCTTCAGAAAAACATGGATACCGAGCATCCGCTCGATATCGTTTCGCGCGGCTTCCCCGATTTGTTTAAGCTTACTACCCTTTTTGCCAATAAGGATTCCTTTTTGCGAATCCCGCTCGACATGAATGGTGGCATGTATATTTATCAGATTTCGGACGTCGTCCTCGAAGAATTCATCAATCGTAACCGCAACCGCATAGGGTATTTCCTGTCCTGTTAAACGGATTGCTTTTTCCCGGACCATTTCTGAAACCAGAAAACGTTCCGGCATATCCGTAAGCGTATCTTGCGGAAAATAGGGTGGCCCCTCAGGCAACGCGTCCTCCATAACCTGCAAAAGTTCAATCATCTGGGTACCGTATTTAGCAGAAACAGGAACGAAGTTGTGAAAAGAATAGGCTTGTTTCCAGGCATCGATGGCCTTAAGCAGCACGTTTTTTCTCACTAGATCGATTTTATTCAACGCCAAAATGACCGGACATTTCTGTTTTTCGAGCGCTTTTACCAATATTTTTTCAGAGGCAATGTTCGGCTGTGTGATATCGATCACAAGCAATGCGAGATCTGCGTCCCCAAGAGCTGAAAGGGCGACATCGACGATTCGAACGTTGAGTATGCTTCTTGCCATGTGTACACCGGGTGTATCGATGAAAACCAGTTGGGAAGAAGGCCTGTGGACAACACCAAGAATCCGGTTGCGCGTCGTTTGTGGCTTTCTGGAGGTGATGGATATTTTTTCACCCAGCATCCGGTTCAACAGCGTGGATTTTCCGACATTCGGCGCGCCGACGATGGCCACAAATCCTGACTTAAATAGGGTATATGTGTTCTCGGTTTCTATCAATCGATTGGATTCTTAACCCGGTTCTATGATATCGTTACCGTCAATTTGTTGTTCGATCTCAGCCCACAGATCCTTTTTGCCACTTCCGGATTTTGCGGAAAATAACAGCAGATCTTTCTCATTTACACCCAGCGCAGCTGCGATACTCCGTCTCTGTTTTTTCTGATTTGTTTTCGATAGCTTATCGGTTTTTGTAAGAACCAGTAGCGTGGAAAGATTGTAATAATTCAACCAATCGATGAGACGCTGCTCATCGGTACCCGGAATCCGCCGTATATCAATTATCAAAACCACCCCTTTCAATGTTTTTCGCGTTGAAAGATACGTTTCAATCATGGGGCGCCACTTTTTTTTAACGGAAATCGGAACTTTTGCATAACCATATCCAGGGAGGTCGACAAAATAAACGCTTTCATTTATTTGAAAAAAATTTATTAACTGGGTTCGTCCTGGGGTAGTACTTGTCTTTACAAGACGTTTCCGGTTAACAATCGTGTTGATCAAAGATGATTTTCCAACATTAGACCGTCCAGCAAATGCGATTTCAGGCAATGTGGCGGGTGGATACTGGGAAGGCTTTACGGCGCTTTTGATAAATTCAGCGGATCGAATAATCATAGGATTTAAAACTGGAAACTTGAAACTCGAAACTGGATTGAATCGATACGATGCATTTTTAGATGGAATTCAAATAATTTTCTAGCCGGTTCATGCCATCGGCAATATTTTCCATGGAGTTTGCATAGGAAAATCTAAGATAGCCTTCTCCATTTTGGCCGAAATCAATACCCGGGGCCACACCGACATGCGCTTTCTCCAGAATATCAAAAGCAAGCGTATAGGAATCGCCGGAAATATGTTTTGCATTTGCAAAAACGTAAAAGGCACCAGTGGGTTCAACGGTAATTCCAAAACCCAACTCTCTAAGCCGTTGAATGATAAACCGGCGCCGTTTATCGTATGTCTTTTTCATTTGGACAATTTCGTCTTTGCAGTGCTTTAGTGCGGCAATTCCTGCTTTCTGAACAACAGCATTTGCGGATATGAAGAAATTTTGTTTTATCTTTTGGATGGATCGAACAAACGGTTTCGGTGTAATCAAATATCCGAGACGCCATCCGGTCATTGCATAAAGCTTTGAAAATCCGTTTAACACAAAAGCGTGATCGCTAAATTCCAAAATAGAATGCGCTTTGCCTTCATACACCAGACCATGATAGATTTCGTCAGATACGATGTATGGGGACAATTCAGCAATACGCTTCATACGATCTTCTGACAATAGGTTCCCGGTCGGATTTGATGGAGAGTTAATGAAAATGGCTTTTGTTTTCGGTGTGATCTTTTCTTTGATGGCTGCCGGTCTGTACTGAAACCCCTCTGCTTCGTATACCGGTACCGTGACCGGAATTCCCTGGACGAATTTGATGAAATTTGGATAGCATGCATAATGCGGGTCTGAAATGATCACCTCGTCTCCGGGTTCGAGGAGTGCCGAAAACATAGCAAACATGGCCGGTGAGGTTCCAGATGCGATAATCACCTGGTCTGGATCGATGGATAGGTTATACACATTCGAGTAATATTCGCAGATGGCTTCCCTCAGTTCCACCATCCCGAGGCTGTGCGTATAATGCGTATAGCCTTCATCAAGCGCGCGGCAAGCGGCTTCCTTAATACAAGGCGGTGTGTCAAAATCGGGTTCACCCACTTCAAGGTGAACGATGTTGACACCTTTCTGCTCCAGCTCATGGGCCTGTTCAAGGACATCCATGACGATAAAGGACGTCATATCTTGTGTTCTTTTAGAAACCATTTCCCGTTCCTGTTTTATTGGATTATACTACTTTGTTCAGCGGATATTCAATAATACCTTCCGCTCCCTTCTTCAAAAGCTCCGGGATAAGATCTCTCACGGTTTCGGAGCTAACCACGACCTCTATAGCATACCAGTTTGACTCGTACAGTTGCGCGATGGTGGGGGCATTAAGACTGGGTAGCACGGATACAACCGCTTTCATTTTTTCATTCGGCACATTCATCTTTAGCCCTACTAATTTTTCTCCCAACAGTGCACCCTTTAATAAGAGAGCGATTTGTTCGATCTTCTCTCTTTTTTTCGGTTCCTTCCAGATTGCACGATTCGCGATGAGCTGGGTGTTTGTTTTCATGAGTTCATGGATAATTCGAAGTCCATGTGCTTTTATAGTGCTTTCGGTTTCTGTAACCTCAACGATGGCATCGGCAAGCCCCGATATCACTTTGGCTTCGGTTGCACCCCAAGAAAATTCGATTGTCACATCGATATTCAGTTCTGAAAAGAATCGCTGGGTATACGCAACCAATTCCGTCGCGATTTTTTTTCCTCGAAGTTCTTCCATCTTTCGGATGGGTGAATCAAACGGGACCGCCAAAACCCAACGGGCGGATCGAGAACTGACCTTAGAATAAATAAGATCTGCGACAACATGAATATCGGAGCTATTCTCAGCGATCCAATCTTTTCCAGTCAGCCCGGCATCCAGCGTACCGTTTTCAACATATCGAGACATTTCTTGGGCTCTACAGATGACACATTCGATAGAGTCGTCGTTAATTTCAGGAAAATAACTTCTTCCATTAATGTCTATGTTCCAACCGCAACGTTTAAACAGAGCAACCGTAGCGTTTTGAAGACTGCCCTTGGGAATCCCCAATTTGAGTGGATTTTTCACTCTGGATATACCTCCTTTGGATCAAATACCGGTTTTCCGACAATTTTGATTGATTTGTTATCAATTTTCTTAAAAAAACAGCTTCGATACCCTGTGTGACAAGCGGCTCCGCCTACCTGATCCACTTTTAAAAGTACAGCATCGTCGTCGCAGTCGACTCGAATCTCTCTAACTCGTTGAATGTTTCCGGATGTCTTCCCCTTTATCCATAGCTCCCGACGGCTGCGGCTGTAATAAGTGACGTTTCCGGTTGACAGTGTTGCTTGCCATGCTTCTTTATTCATGAATCCGACCATCAGGACTTCATGGGTGTTATAATCCTGAACAATCGCAGGGACCAAACCATTTAATTTATCAAAGTTTAATTGAATCATATGCACGCATCCAGTGAAATTTCACATCTTACAAAACCTGTCTAAAAATATTTGATTTGTAAGTCTAAAAGTTATTTGTAAATTTTCCGCTATAAAAACAAAACGTTCATAACGAATGGACCCATATAAAGTCAATTTGTTTTTTCATTTGGAGATTAGTTTCAAACAATCCAGATACCCTGGGCATTATGGCTTTCTGAAACGAAACGATAGCGCTTCTTGCTATGACACCCGACATTTGATAACATGATCTGCCTTAAAGACGCAGAGAAGAAAATAATTTTAATTTTTTTCCTTGTGTCTTGTGCCTTGGTGGCTGAAAAAAGTATGAATACAGAAAAAGACACCGCAGATATATCAAAAAACCACCCCCATCGAAAAAAACGAAGCGTTTTTGCGAGGATTTTCCGATTTCTTTCTTGGACGGTTTTTATCGGGATCTTTTGTTGCGCTATCGCCATTGCTGGAACGTATTTATATCTCAGCCAAGATCTACCCAAAATATCGACGCTGGCAGATTATCACCCACGCACTATCACCGCAGTCTACTCAGACGATAACCGGAAGATTGCAGAATTTTTCAACGAACGAAGAATCGTCATTCCGCTTTCAAAGATGCCGGATCTTCTTAAAAATGCGTTTATCGCTGCCGAAGACGCCCGTTTTTACAAGCACAAGGGTATCGATTTTCCCAGCATTGTTCGGGCTTTCTTTAAAAATATTGAAGCGGGTGAGATTGTTCAAGGTGGAAGCACCATCACACAGCAGGTCACAAAATCGTTTTTTCTTTCTCCCGAAAGAAGCTACGAGCGGAAAATGAAAGAAGCGATTCTGGCCTTTAAAATCGATCGAGCATTTCATAAAGATGAAATCCTTTTCTTATATTTGAATCAGATTTATTTAGGCCATGGTGCTCACGGTGTGCAGGCTGCAGCTGAAAATTATTTCGGAAAATCAGCCGAAGCACTCAACTTAGCGGAATGCGCCATACTCGCAGGTTTGCCCCAGGCGCCCAGCAGATATTCTCCTTTTAGGTATCCGGAAAGAGCAAAAGAAAGGCAAATCTACGTATTGAATCGAATGGTTCAAGAAGGATTTATTACAAGGGAGCAGGCCACCGAAGCAATCCATACAACGCTCGATATTAAACCAAGGCGAAATTGGTTCAGTGAAGAAGTACCCTTTTACACAGAGCATATTCGGCGATATATTGAAAAAAAATACGGTAAGGATGCGCTATATAATGAAGGGCTTCAGATCTATGCCGCCGTAAATATCGAAATGCAGAAAATAGCGCGTCAGGAAATCGTCAAGGGATTGCTCGAT
>JAHEHB010000553.1 GCA_024644775.1 Deltaproteobacteria bacterium | reverse complement strand
ACGAATGGAAGGCAAATATGAAGTGGTTGTTGTCGGCGGCGGTCCTGCAGGGATGGGGGCAGCCCTGGGTGCAAGGGATACCGGGGCTGAGCGGATACTGATACTGGACCGTGAGCCGGAAACAGGCGGTATTCTAATGCAATGCATACACTCAGGTTTCGGAATACACTACTTTCAGGAAGAACTGACCGGACCGGAGTATGCCGAGCGGTTTTTGGAAAAAGTTTTAGAGTACGATGTCGACGTTTTACCGGATAGTTATGTTTTAGGCGTTGCAGTCGATTCGGATGGAACAAAGAAAGTCCGGGTCATGAACGAAGCTTTGGGACTGGCGACGGTAGATACGAAATCCGTTGTTTTAGCAATGGGATGCCGTGAACGTACCCGCGGGGCGATCCGCATCCCAGGAACGCGCCCTTCAGGGGTGTTCACTGCCGGATTGGCACAGAAGTTTATCAATATGAAGGGTTACTTGCCGGGTAAACGAATCGCCATTTTAGGTTCCGGTGATATCGGCCTTATTATGGCCAGACGCTTAACATTAGAAGGTTGCGAGATCGTGGGCGTGTTTGAGCTTATGCCGTTTCCAAACGGCCTCACCCGTAATGTGGTACAGTGTTTGGAAGATTTTCAAATCCCACTGCATCTGTCCACAACCGTGGCTTGTATCCACGGGCATGACCGTGTGGAAAAGGTAACCGTGGCACCGGTAAATAAGCAATTAGAGCTTGATCTAAACCGTTCCTGGGACGTGGATTGTGACACGCTGCTCATGTCGATCGGCCTGATTCCGGAAAACGAGCTGTCTCAAAGTCTGGGTATTCGTCTGGATGTCGTTACCGGTGGGCCGTGGGTATCCAGTACACTTGAAACCAGCCTGCCCGGTGTTTTCGCCTGCGGCAACGTATTACATGTTCATGATCTGGCTGATTTCGTTACCCGTGAATCGTTACTGGCGGGGCAGTTCGCGTGCGAATGGGCCAGAGGCATTCGTCGACCCAAAGACAATATCCAGCTCGTACCAGGGGATAATATTCGCTACTGCGTACCCCACACCCTGAGCCCGGAGCGAGAGCACACGATTTACATGCGTTGCAAAACACCCATGAAACCTTGCATGATCCGGGTCGGAAACCTGATTGAAAAAAGGCTACGATTTGTGGTTCCTGCTGAAATGATCTTACTCAAAATCAAACCGGATCTATTGGGCAAATTCCATGGTGACACCTTGCGCATCGATATCCTTCCGGTAGAGAAGGAAGTTGGCGATGATTAAGAATGAGCATTACACCTGCATCGGCTGCCCCATCGGTTGCCCCCTGCAACTGAAACATGAAGGAAGCGAAATAAAAGAAATCTCCGGCTACGAGTGTAATCGCGGGGCAAAGTATGCCCGCCAGGAATTCATAGATCCGAGACGAAGTCTGAGCACTACCATTACCATTTCTGGAGCCTTGTGGGATCGGCTTCCGGTAAAAGTAACCGGACCGATTCATAAAAATCAGGTAAGAGAGGCAGTTAAAAAAATTCATCAATTGAAAGTCAAGGCACCCGTAAGATTAGGCCAGGTATTGATTGAAGATTTCATGGGTGAAAAGGGCATCCACGTGATTACCTGTCGTTCCATGAAACGGATCGAATAAAATCTGAGGTTCACCTCAACCGTTCATCGGCGATGCTCTTGACCTTTTTATCAGTAACAAACCGCCTCAATACCCACCGTGATATCCGCCTCCGCTACAACGCGATTGAGCCAGGCCGGCGTACCCCGGCGGGTCGTGCCGGTGCGCACCAGATTGTCTTTATCGTCGGCATCATGCACACTCACGCGGGCCCTGTTTACCACTTCGCTTCCCAACTTCGCGATAATTTCCTCCCGGGTTGGTGCACGGTGGGTGCCCCGTCCGATGACGATGTCCACATTACCATCGGGGATGCCCAATGTGTTCAACTCCTCCAGGAGTGGACGTACCACCTCGCCCACCGGAGACGGTCGGGTCTGGTCCTCGCTGATGATGGCCACTTTCATCCCGGAAGATGTCAGCTCTGCCAGGGACTTAGCATTTATGGGATTACGAAACCCCCTCTTGACCTCCGCTGAAATGTCCTCCAGCTCAGAAACGGCTCTGGGCTCTGCCATGGCCACCACATTCCAGGATTCTGGAAGTTCGAATTCGATCTCCCTTCCATCGTAGTAGGCTTTCCCTTTATTTCCATTGCGCGACATTTTCTCCTCCTTATATGGGTTTCTCCATAAGAACCGCCCTTCCTCAATTGAAACAACACGGAAGGAGTGGGTATACCAAATAAAATTATACTCTTGTTGTTGCTTTCCGACAATTTCTCTTTAATCAACAGAAATATTTTCCTTTTCCAAGGCTTTCAACATTTCTTTGTGAGAGATACTTCGATTGCCATCATCCACAAAAGCTGATCGATTATAGGTCTTCTGCCTAACCTTGTTTATCTTTTCACTGAACATGCATTGCAATGGCCATACCAGAATCGTATCTTAAGAGAAATGGATGTAACTGGATGGGCAACAAGTAGATAAGGCATGGGATAAGGCGAATATGGTTAAGAACATTCTTTTGTCGGATTTAGAAGTTTTTCGAATTTGAATTTAGAAATTTTTCGAAACTTGAAAACAGGTCAAAATTTTTAACAGATAGCACTAAGAGTAAGTAACTGAATTTTTAGCGATTAATGACACCATCATTTACCGGCATGCAATGTGCAAAATTAACGAGAGGGTGTCCTAGTCTTCATACCTTCAAATCGTAAACGGTTTGCCGGAAGGTAGGAGGAGGATATTATGAAAAGATATATTAATCTAATGACTGAGGAGGCTATGAACTGACCTCTAAGGCCTCATTTCTCATACAGAGAAGTGGGGTCTTAGCTTCTGATAATTATAGCACCTTCAAGGGAGCTGTCGGTTACGATGGAACAAATACATCGTTTTTATCACAGTATTTTCATTCAAGCCGTGTTTATCGTCATAGGATTTGCGCTGGTTTCTTTGGCATTGAGCATATACATTTTCCAGCAAAACGTGAAAACTATATTAATGAAGGAGGTGGAAAACAAGGCAACTATCTTCCTTTCTGCTATGGAGACCTCAGTACGCCGGCTTGCGATGGGTAGTGAGTCTCATCGTCTTT
>JAHEHB010000552.1 GCA_024644775.1 Deltaproteobacteria bacterium | reverse complement strand
TGAGTTTGAATAGGAGGAAACATGGTTGTTAAAGAACGTGTAAAGATTGTGGTACCGGGGGATGATCCGGTTCAGATTGCCGGATCTGAGTATCTGGAGCGATTGAAACCTTACGGGGATGTGGCGCTTTATGCGGATAAACCGGGAACATCTGAAGAAAAGATCAGGCGGGCGAAAGATGCGGATATCCTCATGAATACCCGGGGAGTGGTCACCTGGAGAGCAGAAGACTTTAAACAACTGCCAAAACTTAAAATGATTACCACGTGCTCTATCGGAACCGATATGTTTGATCTGGAGGCTGCAAAGGAGCAAGGGATCGTTATTTGCAATCAACCGGGTCGCACCGCACCGGTGGTGGCAGAGCACATGTTCGGTTTGATGTTTGCGGCGGCAAAGCGAGCGGCGTACTTTACGGCAGGCCTTAAGGCGGGAAAGTGGCTTCGGATGGACAACATCATGCTTCAGGGCAAAACCCTCGGTATTGTGGGTACCGGTGCCATCGGTGCTGAAATGGCCAGATTGGGAAATGCGATCGGTATGAAGGTGATTGCCTGGACTTACAATCCCTCGCCGGAGCGGGCGCGGAAACTAGGTGTTACCTTTGTGGAGTTTAAAGAATTGCTGCAAACGGCAGATGTGGTAAGCCTGCATGTAAAGCTGACCGATGAAAGCAGAGGTCTGATGGGAGCCGGCGAGCTTTCGATGATGAAAAAAGGCGCTATACTGCTTAACGGTGCAAGAGGGGCTGTCGTGGATACCCCGGCGCTGGTGAACGCATTGAATTCCGGCCATTTGGGAGGTATCGGTATTGACGTTTACGATGAGGAACCCGTTCCACCAGGCCATCCACTGCTTTCTTGTGAACAGGTTGTGTTGACCCCTCATTGTGCGGATATGACACCCGAAGGCGTGGATCTGCTCAATAGTGGAGCAGTAGAAAATGTGATTGCCTACCTCGAAGGTAAGCCGCAAAATCGGGTGACATGAATGGTGATAAATTCCTAAAAACCGAATTCATCAAGTTTTTAGTATTTCGTATTTAGTGTTTTGTTGAAAATATATCGTGTCGTAACAGTTTGTTAGACTACTAAATACCAAATACAAAACACTTTCTTAAAGAGGAGATTAGCTGATATGGAGGCATTGCAAAAGCAGTTAAGAACCCAGGCTCATGATATGGGAGCACGATTTTTCGGAGCTGCCGAGCTCACGCCGGCACAAGATTTTATTATAGAACAGGGGGGGGAATTCTTAAGCCAGTTCCCGCGGGCACTTAGCATCGGAATTTCACTGCATGATTCTATCGTCGATCAGCTTCCACGTCACAAAGAAATACCTGTCGCCAGAACCTACGATTACCTGTACGATACGGTGAATCGCTCCTTGGATCGTATCGCTTTTCGACTCAGTGTTCTTCTAAATAAACAGGAATACAAAACGCTCCTTATCCCCGCATCGGATACATTGGACAAAGAAAAATCCTTAGGTCTTTTCTCACACAAATTGGCTGCTCATCTGGCGGGATTAGGCTGGATCGGTCCAAGTTGTCTTTTGATTACACCGGAATTTGGCCCCAGGGTTCGCTGGGTTACGGTTTTAACCGACGCACCCCTAAAATCCGGTAAACCGATTGCCAGCGGCTGTAACGATTGCCGGCAATGCGTCGATGCGTGTCCGCCAAAGGCCTTCACCGGCCGACCATTTGATTCCAATGAACCGCGTGATATGCGCTTTAAAACCCGGCGTTGCATCGACTACCGGTCTCAACTTGAGAAAAAGACCGGTGCCAGGGTATGCGGTATGTGCGTATACATCTGTCCAGTCGGTCGAAAGGGCAGTGTTCTTGAAAATCAGTAAGTACAGTACCTTGTTAACGACGACAAGGAACTATCGAGGGATAAATTTGGGTGGATGCTCATGGTTTAAGAGGGCTTTCAATCTAAACTGATGGCGTAAACGTGTGTATGTCTGGCTAACGAGTTTCTGAACACAAATGGAGAATATTTTAAATATCACCAATGGTGATAGTGCAGTGAAAGTGATGAGGGAGGCCGATTTTCCGGGTGTATTTCTTCCCTGGCGAGATGTACTTCACGACGGTCCCGTTCCTCCGGATCTGTCTTTAGAAAAACTTTCTGAAATCAGAGCGCAGTTTATTACTGATCAGGGGTGGGGAGACCCTGAGGCGATTCGAAATAGCTTTATCGAAAGAGACAAGAAACTCCAATCATTTTTATTCCCAACCGTATATCTCTCTTGCACGATCCAAACTGATCTTTCCGTCTTCGATATCTTTTTTGATGGCTTCCCGTGACCGGTCCTTTGGGTCTCCATATCCACCGCCGCCTGCGGTACGAATGCTCAGAATATCCCCTTTTTTGGCTTTACCCATCGATTTCGTTGGGAGTGGCTTTTTATCGTCTCCCGAGAGTAAGGCATAATCGGTACCCAGGGCTTCACCGCCTCCGTCGATCCCCCAGGGGCGAAATTTTTTTCGATCCGACATGGTGGCAAAGGAGGCGTCGGTTAAAAACTCAAACTCCCGGACCATGCCGAGTCCCCCTCTATATTTTCCGGGGCCTTCCGAATTTTCCCTCAATGCGTACCGTTTCATAAAAATCGGGTAATTCAACTCCATCTCCTCGATGGGTGTGTTTTTCGTGTTGGAGACGGAATGGACGCCATCCATTCCATCCTTGTCGTGCCGAGCACCGAACCCTCCGCCGTTGGTTTCATAATAGGCAAATCGCCCGCCATCTGGAAACCGCCCGCCGAATGTAATCTGGTTCATGGCGCCGTTGGAGCCTGCCGGCACCCTTCCGGGCATGGCATTTAAAAAAGCACGGCAAACCGCATCGATCCCTCGGCGACTGATCTCCCACCCGCCTGCCACCGCTGCCGGAAATCGGCAGTTCAAGGCTTTACCTTCCGGTATGATGGTGTCGACCGGTCGGTAGCATCCTTCGCTTTGATGGATATCCGGATCGGTCAGGCACCGCAGGGTATACATGATGAGGGATAATGCCATGTAAAAGGTACAGTTTGTGGGTCCGGCCCGTTGGGGTGATGTATCGGAGAGGTCGAATTGAATGTCACCCCCCTTCTTTTCGATTCGTATGGCAATCTTAATGGGATCGTCCGTAATTCCGTCGTCGTCCAGAT